>CBFGPB010000206.1:0-5016 GCA_965650545.1 uncultured Devosia sp.
GCCTCGATCAGCGCCCGGCGGATTTCGCGCATGGCCGCATCGACATCGGCAGCGTTAAGCGCGCCGCGTCCGCGAAGGCCATCGAAAATTTTGCCAAGCCGGTCTGAAAGGCTTTCGAACATGCTGTTTCCCTTTTCGCTCACGGGCCAATCCCGCAAGAGATAGGGTCCAAAAGGCCAAATGCAAAACCCACCCGCGGGCGCAACGCGCTGGCGGATGTTGGCCTCCGGGATCGTCTGGTACCCGTATGGGGTCCCGGTGGGCTGGTCAGGAGCAAAAGCCTGATGAACGGGGTGGCTTTAGGGGAAAGCCGGGGCGGAGTCAAGGAAAGCCGGGAAGATCCGTGGCGCGCACCGGCGCCCGATCGTCGATGACGAGCAGTCCGCCCGGCTGCAGCGCCGCCTTGAGCCGGGCCATGGCCTGTCGCTCCAGTTCAGGGTGCCGGCCATCGAGCGCGCCCACCCGCATGGCAAAGGCAAGATCGAATGGCGGCTGACCGGGATCGAGCACGAAATCCTCGATCGCAACGTGCCGGAACTCCAGCCGCCCGCTTTCCAACTCCTCTGCCGAACCGGCCACCGCCTGCGCAATAGCCTTGGCCGACCGGTCGATGGCGACAATCTTGCCGGCAATCAGCACGCGGCTGACGGCACGCGCAGCGACACCCGGCCCGCAGCCGATTTCGAGGACGCGCATGTCGGGCCGCAAAGGCAGGGCGGCAATGGCGGCAGCGATTCGGGGTGAAGTACGTTCGTTCATGATGCTAGCTTGGCCGCTCGGAGGAGCAGAATGTGTCAGCAGGCGTCACCAGTCCAGCAGAGGAAACATGATCAACCAGGCCGAGGTCATCGCGCTTGCCGCGGAAAAACGCGCCATCGGCATCGATGGTTTGCCGGTCTCGGGTAAGTCCACCCTCGCCGAAGCATTGGAGCGCGAGCTGGGCGCGGTTTGCCTCTATCTCGACGACTTCGTCATTCCCGAGGCCCTGTGGCCGCGCCCGCTCCGGCCCGCCTATCCCTTCCCCTATATCCGGCACGACGAATTCATCCGCGCCGCGATGGCGCTCCTGGTCGACCGGCGTTGCACTTTCCAGCCCTATGACTGGTCCACCAATCAATTGGCGCCGCCCAGGACACTGGAGGTCAATGCGCATCCGGTGGTGATCGAGGGTGTCTCGGCCCTTGATCCAGCCCTCGCCCCGCACTACGACCTGAAACTCTGGGTCGAAAGCGACCGATTGACCACCCGGGCGGCCGCCCATGCCAGAAACGGCGGACAATGGGCTTCGGAATGGGAGCACTACTTCCTGCCCAGCGTCGACGATTACCTGAGGACCGGTCCCAGCGACAGGGCCGACCATAGGGTGGCCGGCCGCGGGGCGCGGTAGTCAGTCCTGTCCGGCGCCGGCAGTTTGGTGGCCGTGCCCGACAAGGCGCATCAGCCGGGTCCGCAATCCTGCAGGCATGGCGAGGATCAGTCGCTTGAGGCCGGGGCGGAGGCGGACGTCCCAGAGCTGGATGGCCAGCCAGCCACGCGGCGTCATGGGCAGGGCATAGTCGCGCACGGCCACGGTCTGGGTGGCAAAGGTCAGCTTGTAGGGCATGACCGGGACGCCCAGATCGCAACCCTTGAGGCCCCGCCCGGCGCAGGCTTCGAGGATTTCGCGCAGGTGCAGCTTGCCCGGGCTTTCGTCCGAATGGGAAAAATCGCGGCTGGCGACGAAAGCGTAGTAACGACCGCCATGCACAAAGCCCCACTGCTCGGCCAGCGGGCGATCCCGATGATTGAGCGAGAAGGCCAGGAGCCCCATGTCGTCCCGGCCGACCAGGCTCCGGCAGAAATCCACAAAGCCGCCATCGCGGAAGGCGCGCGAGGTCAGGCCCTGTTCCTTGAGCCGGATGGCACGGCCGCCCAGGGTCCGCTCGATCAGCGCCAGTTGTCCGGACGGCTCAGTAACAACCCTGTGCTCCACCGGTCCTTCGCGCTCCAGCCGGTTCCACGCATTGCGCATGTTCTTGCGCGTCTTGGGCCGTACCGTGGCGAAATAACTGGCAAAACTGTCATAGGCGTCGAGCCCCACATAGGGTGCGCCCTGCTCTTCGCCGGTCAGGATGTGGGTTTTGGGCATGCCGAGCGCCAGCGCCGAGCCGTCGCGCACCTTGAGCAGGCTCACCCCGTCGCTGGGCGCGGCCATGCTGGCCGCCTTCAGCAGCCGGGCAACGGCAATCACCGGATCGACACGCGCATCCAGCAGCACGTCCGATATTTGCGCGAAGGCGTGGCCCAGCGGCACGAGCAGGGTGCGGGCGCCGGTGCGGACACGTTCGAGCGGCAGCACGCCGACCAGCCTTTGCCCGTCCTCGATCGTGGCGATGACCGGATCGAACGCGGCATTGCCCCGCGCCGCCTCGAAGTCGAACACCGCCCGTGCCCAGCCCAGGCTCTGGAACAGGTTGAAGCCCTGCGAATAGTGTTCGAGCCCCTGCCAGCGCGCCGCCAGGGCATCCAGCCCCTCGCGCGTCCGGACCACCGAGCCGGCAAGGCCATGGCCGGCCGAGGCCGCGCCTGTGGCACGACGGTCATGCGGTGCGGCGAGGGCGTCGGCCATGCTCATTTTTCGAATGTGTGCGCCGGTATGTCCCGCACGCCCTCGGGCGCCGCCGGATCGACCTGGAAATCGACGGTATAGACTTTTCTCTTCTGCGGATTGAGCGGCGAGAATTTTACTGCGCCGGCCAGACCCAGCTTGGCGAGATAGGAGAGGCCCGTGACCTGCTGGCTCAGCTTCTGCATGCCCAGCTTGCTGCGCAGAATGCCATTGGCATAGTTGACCGCGTAGTGCTTGCGCAGGTCGTCGGTCCAGTGCTCGGTGGTGAAGCTGACATTGAGCATGCCGTGATTGACCACGCGATGCGGCCCGTTGAGTGGCCAATGCAGCATCTGCCCGGCTTCCAGGTCATAGACTTGGGCGAAATCGTCGAACCAGGGCTCGAAGGGCATGTCGGTCTCGCGCAATTGCCCCAGGATCAGCTTTTCCAGCGCCGTCTGCGAAATGAAAGGCGCCTGGGCGGGATAGACATAGACCTTCTTGGTGCCCCGCACCTGCCACAGGCTCTGCCCCGGCACGTCGGAATGGTATTTCACCGATACATTGGGCGAAGAGATGAGGATGGTGAGGTTGCGCTTGTAGCTCCTGAAGCCCGGCACGCGCTCCTCGAACTCGGCATAGAGGCTGTCGAGCAGTTCGCCATAGGCCGGATTGACCTTGGCGGGCGCCGTCAGGTTCACCCAGATATTGCCGTTGCGGACCGTCTCGATCACCTCGGCGCCAGAAAGCCCCTTGATCTCGCCCTCCCGCCGCTTTGGCGGATTACCGGGCGTCTTCTGGGAATAATTGACGTGATAGGCCTCGCGCGGGCTCTTCTCGATCAGCTCGGCCAAAGCCTCGTCGGTGAAGAGCGGCGAATTGGCCAGGCTATGCTGCAGGCGCAGCGCCTGATTGCCCCAGAGCCTGGGATAGTGGGGCTGCCAGTCGGTGATGATCTGGTCGGAAATGAGCGGCATGTTCATGGCTTTGGCTCCCGAAAGGTCGCAGCGACGAAATTCTTCGCCTGCCACACTAGCGAAACCCAAGCCGCATGCACCTCAAAGCTGCTACTCTGGTTAAGAGCCAGCCCCCGGCAAGTGGTTAAGATTAAAAGAAATTTCGATTGAGACAGGCGCGCGGCCGGGCCGAAACGTCGCCTCCATCCCGTGAGCCGGTCTGGCAATTTGACGCCAGTTCCGCCATATAGGTCGGCAAGGTGGCCTTTGGCCGCGCAAAACCTCTTGGATTTCCGGCGTGAGCGACGTCCCCTTTTTGAAGATGAACGGGCTGGGCAACCAGATCATCGTGGCCGACATGCGCGGCACCGCCGCCCGCGTCACGCCCGCTGCCGCCGTCGCCATCAACGCGCGCCCCGAGACGCGCTTTGACCAGATCATGGCCATCCATGATCCGCGGACGCCCGGCACCGCCAACTATATCGAAATCATCAATTCCGACGGCTCGCTGGCCCAGGCCTGCGGCAATGGCATGCGTTGCGTCGTGCAGGCCCTCTCCGCCGAGCAGGGCCGCCAGCGCTTCACCTTCGAGACCGTTGCCGGCATCCTCTTTGGCGAGGAGGCGGAGAGCGGCCTCATCACCGTCGACATGGGCACGCCCAAGTTCGCCTGGTACGACATACCCCTCAATGAGGAATTCGCCGACACCCGCGCCATCGAGCTCCAGATCGGGCCGATCGACGCCCCGGTCCTCCATTCCCCCTCGGTTGCCTCCATGGGCAATCCGCACGCCACCTTCTGGGTCAAGGACGATGTCTGGTCCTACGCGCTCGACCGCTTCGGGCCGCTGCTCGAAAACCACCCCCTCTTCCCCGAGCGCGCCAATATTTCCATCGCCAATGTCCCGGCCCCCGATCGCATCATCCTCCGGACCTGGGAGCGCGGCGCGGGTCTCACCGAAGCCTGCGGCACCGCTGCCTGCGCGGCCCTGGTCAATGGCGCCCGCACCCGCCGCACCGCCCGCAAGGCCACCGTGACCGTGCCCGGCGGCGATCTCGTCGTCGAATGGCTCGACAATGACCACGTGACCCTCACCGGCCCGGCCGAATTCGAATGGCGCGGCCTGCTCGATCCGGCAACCGGCGCCTGGACGCGCAGCGAGGCCGCCTGATGGCGATCCAAACGCTGAACTTCGGCTGCCGCCTCAATGCCTATGAGGGCGCGGTGATCACCGCCGAAGCCGAAAAGGCCGGCCTCGACAATGCCGTCATCATCAATACCTGTGCCGTCACTGCCGAGGCCGTCAAGCAGGCGCGGCAGGCCGTGCGCAAGGCCCGGCGCGACAATCCCGGCGCCCGCATCATCGTCACCGGCTGCGCCGCCCAGACCGAAGGCCGCAGCTTCGGCGACATGGACGAGGTCGACCTCGTCATCGGCAATCAGGACAAGCTCAAGGCCGAAAGCTACGCGCCC
>CBFGPB010000207.1:0-5001 GCA_965650545.1 uncultured Devosia sp.
AGGAAGTCACGTGTGTGACTGGTCTTGTCTTGCGGGCTCGGCGCCAGCCTCGTCAGGAAGCCAAGAGCCCAGTCGTCAACATTGTGGGTCTGGGCCGCCTCCATCAAGGCGCGCCAGCGTTCCTGCCGTTCGTGGAGGGGCATGTCGAGGGCGATGCGTAGAGCCTCGGCGGTTTCATCCGTGTCGAAGGGATTGACCAGCAAGGCCTCAGGGAAGATTTCGGCGGCACCGGCAAAGCGCGAGAGCACCAAGACGCCCGGATCGGCAGGGTCCTGCGCGCCGATGAATTCATGCGCCACCAGGTTCATGCCATCGCGAAGCGGGGTCACGAGGCCGACACGCGCGAGCCGGTAGAGACCGGCCAGACTTGGCTGGCCATAGGCGCGCTTCACATAAGTGAGGGGCTGCCAGTCAGGTTCGGCGAAATGTCCCATGACACGGCCGCACATGGCGTCGAGCGTGTCGCTGGTCTCCTGATACTCCTTGATGGTGTCGCGCGAAGGTGGCGCGACCTGCAGAAGATGCACCGCGCGGCGGAGGCGGGCATTGTTGGCCAGGAGCTTTTCATAGGCCTCGACGCGTTGCGGCAGGCCCTTCGAATAGTCGAGCCGGTCGACACCCAGGATCAACCGCTGTTCCCCCAGTGATCGTTTCATCCGGTGGATCATCT
Source organism: uncultured Devosia sp. (assembly GCA_965650545.1). Lineage (GTDB taxonomy): Bacteria > Pseudomonadota > Alphaproteobacteria > Rhizobiales > Devosiaceae > Devosia. The sequence continues at coordinate 671 of CBFGPB010000207.1, forward strand.
TGGTTGCCGCGGGGCTTACGGCGAGCCGGGCAAAGGCCTTGGGGTCGGAGCCGATCGGGAAGGCGTCAACTTCGGTGCGGCTGAAATCGATGGCCTTGACCTGATGCCCGCCAAAGGTGGAGGGCGCCTGGTGCTCAGCGAACTCCGTGAAGGCGGCAACGTCGCGCCGGGCCTGCATGCCGACCAGATCGTAGCGCGAGAGATCGCGCATGAGCTCTTCGTGATGCGGGATAGCATAAAGCGCATCGGTCGTGGGGAAGGGGATGTGGAGATAGAAGCCGATGCGGTTGCGGGCGCCGAGCTGCCGCAATTCGCTGGCCAGTGGGATCAGGTGATAGTCGTGCACCCAGACGATGTCGTCTGGCTTGAGAAGGGGCAAAAGTGCACGGGCGAATTGCTGGTTGACCCGGCGATAGCCTTCGTACCAGTGGCTTTCGATGGTCGCGAGATCAAGGCGGAGGTGGAAGCTGGGCCAGAGGATCGAGTTCGAGAAACCGGCATAATAGGCGTGATGGTCTTCACGCGTGAGGTCGATCTGCGCGACCTTTAGCCCGTCAATGTCCTCGGAGCGGGCTTCCTGGGCAGGATGTTCCGCCAGCTTGCCCGACCAGCCGAACCAGAACCCCTCTCGTTCGCCCAGAACCTTGCGCAGGGCTACGGCGAGTCCGCCGGCGGCGGGTCCCTTTCCCGGCGTACGGTTGGATACGATGACGATGCGGCTCATGGGGCTGGTGCCTCCTTGAATGTGGTGCGGGTTGGCGGCTCGAGAGTGTCAGTGAGCGGTCGTGTCGGCCAGGATGGGGTCTTCGTTGGCGACCACTTCCGCGGCGTGCGGCCGGGCTGCGATCTCCGCCAGGCCCTGCAGGAGCGCGTGTACGGAGGCGACATCGGCGATCCGCATGCGCGCAACGGTTTCACCGGCGCCGAGCTTTATGCCGATGCCGCCCAATTCCTGGGCAACCCGAAAGGCGTCTTCGTCGGTAATGTCGTCGCCGATGAAGATCGGTGTCCGGCCGGCGAAGGGCTCTTCCTGCATAAAGGCCCTCAGCGCGCCGCCCTTGTCGAAGCCGGCTGGACGCGCCTCGATCACCATCTTGCCCTCGACAAGAGTGAAGTCGGGGTGGACGGCGACGGCCTCACGCATGGCCACAGCGCAGGCCTGTTCGAGTTCGGGCGCCTGGCGGAAGTGGAGGGCGACAGCACCATCCTTGGCTTCTACCAAGAGTTCCGGATTGGCCTGCAACAGGGGCTGGAGGTCGGAAGCGATTTCTTGGGCTATGGCGCTGATTTCGTTGTCGATTTCAAGCATGGTGCCGTCGGCGCGACGACGCTGGGCGCCGTGGGCGCCTGCGACTGGCAGATGCAGGGGAGAGAGGAACCGGTCGATATCGGCAATTTCGCGGCCCGTGATCACCGCGAAGGCATGGTCGAGGTCGCGCGCGGCGCGGTCGAGTTGGTCGGCCAGACCGGGGGAAACCTCAACAGCATCGGGTGTTTCGGCGATCTCGACCAATGTGCCGTCGAAATCGGTGAAGACGGCGAGCAGTGGCGCTGCGCCGATCTGAGTTGTCGGTTCGGGCATGGATACCCCCTGGTTGCAGAAGTGGTCAGTGATGCAACGCGGGTGGGCGGCAAAAGTTCGCCCCTCATAGCTGTCATGCGCCAGGAGGGACTTTATGAACGGAACATTAATGAGGCATTTGAGGGCGGTTCAAACAGGCAGGACTAGAAGGAGGACAAGGCGGGCGGGGGCGGACCCCAGAACCGGCCGAGCGTCAAATGAGGGTTCTCCAGATCATGTCCCAGCTTCTGCTTACCGCGCTGTTCGCCCTGTCGATCAGCTTCCTGACCTTTGCTGCCTCCTTTGCCGAGGTGCCGCGCAGCGATTTCGTGCCCGCTCCGGTCACCACCCAGCACGGGGCTCTTCCGTTCTGATTCAATGAGGACGGGGATTACTTCAGGCGAGGGGAATGCCCTTGCCGCCCTTGCCCTTTTGGTAGGTATCCGACAGCTCCCGGTAGAGGGCGCTGATGTCGTCGAAGCGCGCCATAAGCGCCTCGCGGTTGTTCCGGTCGAGGCTCGCAATCATGTCCTGGACGCCGTGGCTGACCCAGAAATCGTTCCTGCGATTGTAGAGGTCGCGGCCGGGCGAAACCGTGCCGGTCTCGGGCTCAGGGACCGCATAGACGGCCTTCAGGATCTGGATGTCGTAGGGGATGGCGAAGCTGTCGCGGCTGTCCTGGTGGCTGAAGAGATAATAGAAATTGTCAAAGCCTGACCAGGTAATGCCGGAAAGGCAGAGCGAACAGGGCTCGTGCGTGGCTAGAAACAGGCAGTCCTTGACGGCCGGGCGCTGGTCAGTCGGCAGCTCGAAGAAGCGCTTGATGGCATGCATTTCGCCGTGCCAGAGCGGGTTTTCGATCTCGTTGTTGGTTTCGGCCACCACGACTGACAGGTCGGATTTCCTTAGAATTGCCGCGCCGAACAGCTTGTTGCCACGGGCAACGCCTCCCGCGGTGACAGGAGCCACGTCCTTCTCGATGACATCGAGAAGGCGGGAAATCAAAGCAGCAGTCTCCACCGCGAACTACTCCGTTGCGCGAACCAGGCCGATCAGAGGGATGCCAGCCGCGTCAAGCAGGCGCAAGCCCTGGCTGTCGTGCTCGAAGGAAGCCGCAGCGGACAGCGCGGCAAAATAGGCAAATTCCTGATCCATGATTGCGGGTTCGCAGGCCATGCGGGTCGATGCGGGCGGCCCGAAGGCGATGGTCTCGCCCTCGATGCTCGCTTCGGTGAAGAAGTTGTTGCAGCCTCCGGACCCACCGGCACGCAGATCCGCGGCGATGGAGAGCGTCAGGGGACGCGGTCCGACAACGGGGCGGCCGCCAACGCTAGTGACGGTCCACTCCACCTCGAGGAAGTCGGGGGGTGGCCCGGCGGGCTCCGTTTCGATTGCCGGTGCGGGCTGGGGCGCGAAGTTGACCAGGATGCTGACAGGTTCGCCCGTGGCCTGGGTCACCGGCACCGCGACCGGATTGCGGAAAAGGACCGTTTCGCCGCTGCTGATCTCGGCCAGAAGTCCGTGGCTGCCGTCAAACATGTCGATATCGCTATGCACGTTGAGGGCAAAGGCGATCGGCACGACGCCGCGCGTCGGGATGCTGGCACTGGCGCCAACCACCGGATTTCCGCCGTCAAGCTGAACCAGGGTGACGCGCAAAGTGGCATCGGCCGGCAGCGCGATGCGTTCGCGATAGGTAACCGTGCCACTGAGGGTGAAGCTACTGGCCCAGGACCAAGCCGGGATCACCAACAGGAGCAGAAGCGCCACGAGCGTGCGGATCGGCAGTGTCATCTGCATGATTGTCTCCATCCCGAATGAATGAAGACTACTCCAAGCCCATTTCGGTTGCGAGACGACCGACAATTTAGGGTTACGAGGCGCCTTTTGGCTCTACAATTGTCCAAGGCGCATCGAAGTGATGCTCTTCAAGATTATTGCCCTCGCCGCCGCGATCCACGACGAGATAGTCGCTTTCCCGCTCGAGCGGCGTCAGCACGCCGTGCCAGGTATTCATGGCGATATTGACGCCTTGGCCCGGCGCCGGCCGGAAGGCGCGCAGGCGCACCGGCATGCCGCCCTCGTCCTCGGCGACAATGACCAGCCAGGGATTGTCCGAGAGCGGAAAGAAGGCCTGGCTGCCCAGGGGATGACGTTCAACGAGCTTTAGCTTCAGGGGTAGCGCATAGGGTTGGCCGTGAAAAATCGAGACCAGCGGGCGCGGATGCACGCCGCCCAGTTCGATCCGCGCCAGGTCATGATAGCGCTCGGTCATGCCGGAATTGATCGGGTAGTGATGCGAACCCTCGCGCTCGATCACCTGCCCGAAAGGGGCAAAGGTGTCGGCGGTCAGGGACTCTATGAAGATCGTCCGTGCGTCGGCCATGGCTCAGAACGGCAGCTTGGCGTGACGGTTGACGTCCTTGTAGAGGAGATAGCGGAAGCGCTCAGGCCCAGCATAACAGGCCTGGGGGCAGAAGGCGCGCAGCCACATGAAGTCGCCCGCCTCGACCTCAACCCAGTCGCGATTGAGCCGATAGACTGCCTTGCCTTCGAGCACGTAAAGACCGTGCTCCATGACATGGGTTTCCTCGAAGGGGATCACGGCGCCCGGCTCAAGGGTGACGATGTTGACATGCATGTCATGACGGACGTCGCTGGGATCGACGAAGCGGGTCGTGCCCCAGGTATTGTTGGTGCCGGGCATCCAGATGATGGGCTCGTCCCGCTCGTTGGCAACGAAGGGAGCGGGCATGTCGATGCCCTCGAC
>CBFGPB010000208.1:0-4993 GCA_965650545.1 uncultured Devosia sp.
CCCGGGGATATGTGTGTCCTCACGCACCGGGCAGCGGATAGAGATATAGGCGTTTGTGCAGCCGGCTGCAAACGGCCAGAGCAAGGTTTCACCCGCATTTGCGATATGGCTAGAGCAGATCGAACCAGTCTTGCAGATGGTGGAGGACACGCAGGATGATGATGTCGCCATCCTAGATGACATAGAGAATGTGATGCGCCTCGCAGGGCATCAGCCGAACGAGACGCCTCGCCCCACGCCGTTCTGGCGCCATTTCGGGATTTGCGGCCAAATGGTCGAACATGTTGACCAATACTTGGTCGTACTTTTCGGCCTGACGCAGCCCGAACTTGGCAAGACTCCACAGCGAGATGCGGTCAAGGTCGTCGCTCGCCGCCGCCGTAAGCTTCCACATGTCAAGCAGACTTTTGCTGAGCTATGGCGTCCAGACGCTTCGCCTTCATACGTGCCAGGAGTTCCTCTCGGCTTATCTCCACGATACCACTGGCCAAGGCCTGCTCCACCATTTGGTCGAGCTTTTCACGGGCATCTGCCCGCGCCTGCTCCTTGCGGACTAGGTCGCGGATCACGTCGCTGCTATTGGCGTATCGTCCTGTCTCGACTTGTTCTTCCACCCACTGCTTCATCGCGTCGGGCAGGGAAATGTTCATTGTCGCCACGGCACCACCTCCAGCCTCTTGGCAAAGATTGCCAAACTTTGCCAAAGATTAGGGCAGGATGGCGGCTTCGTCCAGCGTATCGGCGACGCCCTCGATGGCCTTGGCGGCCTCGCTGAGCTTTTGAGCGAAGCGTGCTTCGGTGTTTTCGAGTTCCACGGCAATGTCCTGGCCGGCGCGGGTCAATTCCAACACCTGCGTTTCAAGCGCCTTGATCTTGCGCTCGGCCTCGGACAGTTCGTCCAGCACGGCAATGCCGGCCATAACCGTCAGACGGTTGTCGCCGATCTCGCCGACGGCACCCTTCAGACCCTCGACCTGGGCATTGAACCGGTCGGCGAGGCCGATCAGATGGGCCTGCTGGCCCTCTTCGCAGGCCATGCGATATTTGCGGCCATTGATTTCGACATTGACCTCGGGCACCGCCTACTCCGCCTTTTCCAGCACCGAGCGCACGGTTTCCATGGCCACGACGAGGCGCCGCGACACTTCGTGAGCGCTGTCGTCCAGCCGCTTGGCGCGGGCCGCGGTCTTGTCGAGTTCGGTGGCTAGGCGCGCCCGTTCATGCACGAGCCGCTGCGTATCGACTTCCATGCGCTGATGCCGGGCCAGGCTTGTATTGAGATCGCGGACACTCGCGCCCAGCCGGGCCAGGGCCCGGTCAAACCGGGCGGTGGCCGAGATCAGGCCCTCTTCAAGTTCCGTCTCACTCATGGCCGCTACTGCCCTCAGGACACGACGATTCCAACCTGATCAGCCTGCCCCAGCGATTGTGGCATTGCAACGGGCTTGACGGGCCCACCCCCGGAAAACCGGCTTCCAACCGAACGCCAAAGACCTTTGGCGACATTGACAGGCAATCCGAACCTGTTATGGCTCAACCCCGTCTTTGGGAGGAGGCTGGCCGTGCCGCCGCTCCCGCAATTCCTAGACTTTTGAGCAAGCGAGCAGTCTTTCCCATGACCAACACAGCCCAGCAGAACGCATTGGCCAATGCGATCCGGTCCCTCTCCATGGACGCGGTCGAAAAAGCCAATTCTGGCCATCCGGGCCTGCCCATGGGCTGCGCCGACATCGCCACCGTGCTCTTTACCAAGGTGATGAAGTTCGATCCCGCCGATCCCCACTGGGCCGATCGCGACCGCTTCATCCTCTCGGCCGGCCACGGCTCGATGCTGCTCTATTCCTCGCTCTACCTGCTCGGCTATGCCGACATGACCATCGACCAGGTCAAGAATTTCCGCCAGCTCGGCTCCAAGACCGCCGGCCACCCCGAATTCGGCCATGCCACCGGCATCGAGACCACCACCGGTCCGCTCGGCCAGGGCCTCGCCAATTCGGTCGGCTTTGCTGTGGCCGAGGCCAAGCTCGCCGCCGAATTCGGGTCCGACCTCGTCGATCACCATACCTATGTGCTGGCCGGCGACGGGTGCCTGATGGAAGGCATTTCCCAGGAGGCCATTTCGCTGGCTGGTCACCTCAAGCTCAACAAGCTGGTGGTGATCTGGGACAACAACAACATCACCATCGACGGCAAGGTCTCCAACGCCGACTCCACTGACCAGATCGCCCGCTTCAAGGCGGTGGGCTGGAACACGATCGAGATCGACGGCCATGACCAGGACGCCATCGAAAAGGCCCTGCTCGCCGCCAAGGCCTCGAACGACAAGCCGACCCTGATCGCCGCCAAGACCACGATCGGCTTCGGCGCCCCCAAGAAAGCCGGCACCGAGAAGGTGCATGGCGCGCCGCTCGGTGCCGAGGAACTGGCCGGCGCCAAGGCCGCCCTGGGCATCGATTATCCGCCCTTTGAAATCCCCGCCGCCATCCTCGAAAGCTGGCGCGCTGCCGGCAAGCGCAGCCAAAACCTGCGCGGCGAATGGGAAGCCCGTCTCAACGCTTCCGACAAGAAGGCCGAATTCGCTCGCCGCATGTTGGGCAAGCTGCCCGCCGACTATGCGACGGCCATGACCGCCTACAAGAAGAAGCTGGCCGAGGACAAGCCCAAGGTCGCCAGCCGCAAGGCCAGCCAGATGGCGCTCGAAGTCATCAACAAGGCCGTGCCCGAGACCTTGGCTGGCTCGGCCGACCTGACCCATTCCAACCTCACCCACACCCCCGAGACCCTGCCCTTCCAGGCCGACAACCGGCTCGGTCGCTACATGATGTACGGCATCCGCGAGCACGAAATGGGTGCGGCCATGAATGGCGTGGCGCTGCATGGCGGCTTCATTCCCTATGGCGGCACCTTCATGGTCTTTACCGACTATGCCCGCCCGGCCATCCGTCTCTCGGCGCTGATGGAACAGCGCGTCATCTATGTCATGACCCATGACTCCATCGGCCTGGGCGAGGACGGCCCGACCCACCAGCCGGTCGAGCATCTGTCGGCCCTGCGCGCCATTCCCAATCTGCTCGTCCTGCGCCCCGCTGACGCGATGGAAACGGCCGAGTGCTGGGAAATCGCGATGGAGACGAAGAAGTCGCCGTCCATCCTCGCGCTGTCCCGCCAGAACCTGCCGGCCGTGCGCACCGAATATTCGGCCGAGAACAAGTCGGCCAAGGGCGCCTACACCCTCGTCGGCCCCGCTGACGCCGATGCGGTAATCTTCGCCTCCGGCTCGGAAGTCGCCATTGCTGTCGAAGCTCAGAAGGAACTGACCGAGAAGGGTATCAAGGCCCGTGTCGTGTCGGTCCCCTCCATGGAACTCTTTGCCAAGCAGTCCGATGCCTACAAGGCGGAAGTCCTCGGCTCGGCCAAGGCGCGCGTCGCCGTCGAGGCTGGCATCGAGATGAGCTGGAACAAGCTGCTCGGCGACAAGGGACGCTTTGTCGGCATGCATTCCTTCGGCGCTTCCGGCCCGATCGACGCGCTCTATGCCCACTTTGGCATTACGTCCAAGGCCGTTGTTGAAGCCGTCACCGCACAGTTGTAAGAGAGCCGCGCCTCCCTTTCTCCTCCCCCTCCCGCTAGGAGCGTAAAAACATGGCAGTTCGCGTCGCCATCAATGGTTTTGGCCGTATCGGCCGCAATGTCCTCCGCGCCATCATGGAATCGGGCCGCACCGATATCGAAGTCGTGGCGATCAACGATCTCGGCCCCGTTGAAACCAATGCCCACCTGTTCCGCTTCGACAGCGTGCATGGTCGCTACAATGGCACCGTGACCGTCGATGGCGACACCATTGACGTGGGCCGTGGCCCGATCAAGGTGACTGCCGTCCGCAATCCGGAAGAGCTGCCGCATGGCGAAATGGGCGTCGACATCGCGCTCGAATGCACCGGCATCTTCACCTCCAAGGAAAAGGCCTCGGCTCATTTGAAGGCCGGCGCCAAGAAGGTGATCATCTCGGCCCCCGGCGACGGCGCCGACAAGACCATCGTCTATGGTATCAATCACGGCAGCCTGACCAAGGAAGACGTGGTGATCTCGAACGCCTCGTGCACCACCAACTGCCTCGCGCCGCTGGCCTATGTGCTGCACAAGGAATTCGGCATCGAAAAGGGAATGATGACCACCATCCATTCCTATACCGGTGACCAGCCGACGCTCGACACCATGCACAAGGATCTCTATCGCGGCCGCGCGGCTGCCCTCTCGCAGATCCCGACCTCGACCGGCGCCGCCAAGGCCATCGGCCTCGTCCTGCCCGACCTCAAGGGCAAGCTCGACGGCGTCTCGATCCGCGTGCCGACCCCGAACGTCTCCTGCGTTGACTTCAAGTTCATTGCCAAGCGCAACGTGACCGCCGAGGAAATCAACGCGGCCGTCAAGAAGTATGCCGATGGCGAGCTCAAGGGCATTCTGGGCTACACCACCCAGCCTAACGTCTCCATCGACTTCAACCACGACAGCCACTCCTCGACCATGGCGCTGGACCAGACCAAGGTCATGGACGGCAATTTCGTCTCGGTCCTCTCCTGGTACGACAACGAATGGGGCTTCTCCAACCGCATGGCCGACACGGCCGTGGCGCTTGGCAAGACGCTCTGAACGAATTGGCCGAATGAATGAAAAGGGCGTCCGCCGGTGCGCCCTTTTTGTTGACGGGCCTGTGCCCGCCGCACATCCGGTATTCGCCCACCGCACCGCCATCGGGCTTGACCCGAGGGCCTGCACCAGCGCTCACTGAGGCTCTTGGTGTCGCCGTACAAGAGGTCCTCGGGTCGAGCCCGAGGACGGCCTGGAGTATGAGCGAACACCTGCTACACATCAGCGCTCTGCGGGAGAACGGCGCTTGAACACCATCAATCGATCCATCCGCTGGCACGGCATCGACCTCGAAACAATCGAACATTGCCATGTGATCGCCAATGGCCGCGACACCCGCATCCGC
>CBFGPB010000209.1:0-4987 GCA_965650545.1 uncultured Devosia sp.
AGTTGAACAGGATTGTCCCGCGATCGAGCGGGAAATTGGGCACGCCAGCGCCGGCACACCACATGGGCCAGTCGTCCAGACGTCGCATGGTGTGGATGATGGCGTCGGTATGGCCCGCCAGGAAACGCCCCAGGTCGGTCCGCCGCGCAACCGCCGGGGACGCCACCGCGATAAGGTCGATGTCGAACAGCTTGGTGGTGAGAAATCCGGGCCATTGATGCTGGCCGGTCGTGATCGACACATCCCCCACGCCGTCGAATTGCCCGCCCAGGTTCTCCACGGCGGTAACGGTCAGGCTCGCCGAGGGCCAGTCGCGCTGGAAAGACGCCAGCCGGGGCAGGAGCCAATAGGACGCGAAGGTTGGAGTCGTCTTGACCACGAGCGCGTCCGGACGGGCCAGGGCGCGAACCGTCTCGAAGGCACTTTCCATCTCTCGCAGCGCTTCCACGGTAAGGCTGCGATAGAGGCGACCCAGCTCTGTCAATTTCACATGCCTCGCCTCGCGACGGAACAATTCCCCGCCAACCCGGTCCTCGAGCAGGCGGATTTGCTGGCTGATGGCGGCCTGCGTCAGGTTAAGTTCTTGCGCTGCTTTCGAAAAACTTTCGAGCCGCGCGCTCGCCTCAAAGGATCTGAGGCTGGCCAGGGAGGGCAGGGGCTGGGGCATCCATTAGTCCGGCTTATGAAGGAGTGTAGTTAGTTTTGCTTGAACCGAGCTGAATTGCCAATACGCTAATCACCGTGAAATTTCGCCTAAGAAATAGGCAAATTGGCGTTGACAAGGAGACTGGCAATGTATGGTTGGGAAAACTTCCTCAGCGAGCGCGACAAGCTGCATGACCTGCAGTGGGGCAAGAAGGAGCTCTCTGGGTTCGGCAGCAAACCGGCTCTGGTGCTGATCGACATGTATTACAGCGTGGTCGGCCTCAAGCGCGAACCGATCTTTGAATCGATGAAGACCTGGCCAGGCAGCACCGGTCTGGAAGGTTGGGCTGCCGTGGACAAGACGGCCGAGCTGTTGGCCGTCGCCCGTGAGACCGGCGTGCCGGTCGTGCATGTGAAGGGACTTAACAATGGCATGAAGCCATGGGTGCACCGCAAGCCGCGTGCATCGACCATGAGTGCCGAGATGAAGCTCAAGGGCGAGCAGATCTGCGATGAGGTCGCCCCCATTGCCGGCGAAGTCGTGATCGAAAAGACCGCGCCGAGCGGCTTCCAGGGCACGCCGCTCGCCTTCCACCTGATCTCGATGGGCATCGACACGGTCATCCTGTGCGGCGAATCCACCAGCGGCTGCCTGCGCGCCAGTGCCGTGGACGCCGCCACACACCGCTTCAAGGTGGGCGTGCCGATGGACTGTGCCTACGACCGCACCGAGGCATCGCACTGGATGAACCTCTACGACATGCATCAGAAATATGCCGATGTCATCGATGCGGAAATGGCCAAGGCATACTTCCGCAAGCTTGCGGCGGGATCCGAACCCGCTCTCACCCGCATGGCCAGCTGATCGATCCCTTCGTCCCCGCCGCTCCCTCGACGGGGGCGGCGCTGCCGCCCCACCCACCTCTTCGAGGAACGACAATGATTGGCAACATCCGCAAACTGCTTGCCGCGAGCCTGACCCTGCTGGCATCCACGATGCTGGTCCTCACCGCTTCGTCGCCGGCCCTGGCCCAGGGCAAGACGCTGACAGTCCGGTTCTATGACGACCCAGCGGGCTTCGATCCCGCCAATATCTTCCGCATCGAGAATGAGAATATCGCCTTCAACATCTTCAGCGGGCTGACCACCTATGATGGCGAAACCGGCGAGATCGTTCCCGATCTGGCGACGTCCTGGGAGACGACCGACAACAAGACCTGGACCTTCAAGCTGAGGCAAGGCGTCACTTTCCACAAGGGTTATGGCGACTTCACCGCCGCCGACGTCATCTACAGCTTCAATCGCATCAAGGACCCGGCGACCGCCTCGCCCTATGCGTCGGAACTCGCCGGCATCGTCAGCATGGAGGCGCCCGATCCCTATACGCTGATCATCGAACTGGATGCGCCGAACGGGAACTTCCTGCACACGGTCGCCAACTACCATCAGGGCCAGATCGTCAGCCAGAAGGCCATCGAGGAAGCCGGAGACCAGGTGCGCTGGCAGCCCATCGGAACGGGCCCCTATTACCTCGAGTCCATCGATGTGAGCTCGCAGATCGTGCTCAAGCGCCACGAGGGCTACTACAAGGGCCCGGCGCCCATCGAGACGATCGTCTTCAACATCATCAAGGACGAAGCCACCGCCACCATCGCGCTGCGCAATGGCGAGGTCGATCTACTGATGCGCGCCAACCAGGAAGAAAACCTGGCGACGCTTGAGGCGGAAGGCTTCACCATGAACTCGGTGAAGGACTATGCGGTGGTCGTGGGCGTGTTGAACCCCGAATTTGAACCCTTCGCCAGCCCCCTCGTGCGCAAGGCCATGGCCCATGCGGTCGACTATGTCGCGATCACCCAGGCCATCTCGCCCAGCCTGACGCAGCCGCACTACTCCATGCTGCTGCCCTGGATGGACGTCTATACCGACGACATTCCCAAATACGAGTACGACCCTGAAAAGGCCAAGGCGCTCCTGGTAGAAGCGGGTTACCCCGATGGCTTCACCTTCAAGAACCTGGGCACGTCGGCCCAGGGCGTCACCGAGCTCCAGCAGTTCCAGATCGATTTCCTCAGCCAGGTCGGCATCAACATGGAAATGGAACTGGTCGATACGCCCACCTTCAACCAGCGGCGCAATGCGGGTGAGTTCGACATGGCCTCGCGCCTGCTGCCGGCGGTCAATCCCGACATGATCCTGTTCAGCTACCTGCACCCGGACAACATGGTGCCCAACGGCCTGAACGGCGCCCGCTACGACAATCCCGAAGTCACGGCGCTGCTCGAGGGCGCGCGCGCCGAGCCCGACAAGGCCAAGGCTTTCGAGATGTACAAGAAGGTGCAGCAGATCGTGGCCGAAGAGGCCGTCTATCTGGCGACCTATTCGAACAACGTCTTCTGGCCGGGCAAGCCGGAGGTGACCGGGGTGCACATCAACTACCTGGCCCAGGTCAACTTCTACGACGTCGATATCGCCGAATAGGAGCACCCTGCCATGGCCGAATATGCCGCAAAGAAACTGGCCCAGATGCTTGTCACCGTGCTTGGTGTCATCACCCTGGTCTTCTTCACCCTCCGGCTCATCCCCGGCGACGCGGCTTCGGCCATGGCGGGCGACACCCTGTCCGGCGAAGCACTTGAAGTCCTGCGCGAGCAGATGGGTCTCGATCAGCCCCTGGTCAATCAGTATCTGGGTTTCCTGCGGGATCTGGTGACGGTTGACTTGGGCGAGACCATCACCACCCGCATCCCCATTGCCGAACTGCTGCTGCGGGCGCTGCCCATCACCCTCAGCATTGCGCTGGCGACCATCGTCCTTTCGATCGTGATCTCTATCCCGCTCGGAACCGTGGCCGCCTACATGGCCCACAAGGGCCGGAACTGGCTCGACAATGGCCTCACCGGCGCGGCCATGGTCATCGACCTCATGCCCTCCTTCTGGATGGCGCTGGTCCTGCTGCTGATCTTTTCGCTGGGGCTTGGCTGGTTCCCCGCATCCGGCCAGCTCAACTGGAGCGATCCCTGGGCGCTGGTTCTCCGTCTGGCGCTGCCGGTCATCGTCCTGTCCCTGTCACAGGTGGCGACGCTGGCCCGCATCACTCGCACCGCCGTGCTGGAAGTGTTGAACGAAGATTATGTCCGGACCGCCCGGTCCATGGGCTGGTCCGAACTGCGGGTGCTGTTCCGCCACGCCCTCAAGAATGCCGCCTTGCCCATCGCCACCGTGGTCGGCCTCAGCTTCGGCAACCTGCTCGGCGGCACGGTCATCGTGGAGTTCATCTTCACCATTCCCGGCGTGGGTAACCTGCTCATCGCCGGCATCAACAGCCGCGACTACCAGCTCGTGCAGACGCTGATCGTGTTCTACGCGCTGCTCTTCGTCGTCATCAATTTCGCGACCGACCTCATCTACAAGACCCTCGATCCTCGCGTGCAGTTCTAGGCAAGGACACCTCCCATGACCGACATCATGCTCACGACGACATCGGCACCAAAGACCGGTCCAGTCGCCATCCTTCTGGCCGCCTCGCGCCACCCCCTGCTGTCGCATGCCAAGGTGCGGCTCGCGCTGCTGATCCTGATCCCGATCCTGGTCCTCACCGTCCTCGCGCCGGTCCTGCCGATCCAGAAGCCGCTCGAAACCAACCTGCGCGCCATGATGCAGTTCCCCTCGATCGAACATCCGTTCGGCACCGACAAGATGGGCCGCGATATCTTCAGCCGCACCCTGGCCGGCGTGCAGATATCCCTCTTGGTCGGCTTCAGCGTTGCAGCGATCGCCCTGGCTTTCGGCATGGTGCTGGGCACGCTGGCCGGCTTCTACGGCGGCTGGCTGGACCGGGCCATCATGACCGTGGTCGATATCTTCCTCGCCTTCCCCTCGCTTCTCCTGGCCATTGGCCTCGTCTCGGTGATGGGGACGGGCATCGTCCCGGTCATCATGGCCATCTCGCTGGCCGATGTGCCGCGCTTTATCCGCCTGCAGCGCTCGCAGGTGCTGAGCCTGCGCTCCCGCGCCTTCATCGACGCGGCCCGCACGGTGGATGCCTCCCAATACTGGCTGATGACGCGGCATATCGTGCCCAACACCATCGCGCCCATGCTGGTGGCCGCCAGCATTGCCGCGGCCAATGCCATCCTGGTCGAGGCCAGCCTCAGCTTTCTGGGCCTCGGCATCATGCCGCCCCAGCCATCCCTGGGAAACATCGTGCGTGACGGCCAGACCTATCTCGAACAGGCCTGGTGGATTTCGACCCTGCCGGGCGTGGTCATCCTGCTGATCGCCATCGGCCTGCACTTCCTCTCGGACGGTGTCCGCGAGCTGCTCGACCCTCGTTCGCACT
>CBFGPB010000210.1:0-4973 GCA_965650545.1 uncultured Devosia sp.
CTCCGCCATCCCATAGCGCTCGTCCCACCAGCTCTTCCACTGCGCCTCCAGCGCCGCAAACTGCTCGTCCGAGAGGCCATAGGTGGTGATCAGCACCGATCCGCCGCCATGCGGGCGCTTGGGCGAAGTGCCCATGTCGCTGACCACGATCAGCCCATTGCCGAACTGCTCCACCAGCAGCGCCGTCTGGAAATGCGTCCGGTACCAGACCAGCCCGCGTACACTGAGCCCCGGAGCCAGCGATGTGGCGTAGGGCCGGCCCGGCTTGTAGCCGGACACATCGCCCAGGCCCAGGGCTGCGCTCGGCTCGCCCACGCCCGGCTGTGCCGCGCCCGAGAGATAGATGGTTCGCCGGCCTTCCCCCGGATGCAGCTCCAGCGCCAGCCGCAATTGCTGGAAGAAGTTGACCCAGCCTTCGCGGATATCCTCGTAGACACCCTCCCAATCGAGCGGAGCGCCGCCCGATCGCATCAGCCTCAAACGCGTCCCGCCATCAGTCTCGCTGAGTTCGATGGCGTCGCTCGATCCTTCCCATTCGCCGAACTGCACAATGCGCTTGTCGACATCGGGCGTGGCATGGTCGAGGAAAATGAACTTGATCTCTTCGCCAAGGCTCGGCGCATCCCAGCCGAACCAGGTTTCGATCAGTTTCGGATCCCGCAGTGCCTCCCAGACGCTCTCGATGGGCGCGGCAATGGTGATGTCGACGACGACTTGCCTTGGATCGGATGTCTCGCTCATGCGGATGCTCCTCAGTTGATCGGTTTGCTCTTGGTGCCGGCCACGGCCGGATGCGCGCCCAGCATCAGATGATAGGCCCGCTTGCCGGGACCGGGCCGATAGCGCGCCGCCACGGCCGCAATCGCCTCGCCCAGTGCCTTCGAAAAATCCTCGAAATCCTGCGGTTGCTCGAACCCGACATCGGCCTCGATAGTGACGGTAAGGAGCCGCTGCCCCGCTGCTTCGGCCGCGCCGCGCATGCGCGTCACCTCCCGCACCACCGTGCCGGCCGCGGCCACCAGATGCTGGGCCGCATGCCGGTCCTGCGCCTCCGCCCGTGCGCCGCCCAGCAGGGCAGGATCGAAGACGAAGGCATCGGCGGCGGCCACCAGCACGCGTTCGACAAAGCCGCGCCGCTTGTTTTCCGCCACGAGATGCACCAGCCCCGCCGCCTCCAGCGCCCGCAGGTGGTAGCCCAGTTGCTGGCGCGGCAGGTCGAGCCTTTTGGCGAGGCTGGCGGCCGATCCGGGCTCGCGCAGCGCCTCCAGCAGACGTCGCCGGATGGGCGAGAGTGCCAAGAGGGCGCGCTCAGGATCATCGATCAGGCCGGCTCGGCCGGGCGCTGCGGGGCGACGGTCAGACATGGGATCTCCTCGCCGTCACTCTCAAATAGACAAATTCATTTGTCAATTGAGAATTGAACGGGGGATGGCTCCCTGGTCCGACCGAAGGCCGCCTCGAGCAAAGAAAAACCCCGCCGCAGGAGCGGCGGGGTTCGGAATTGCGGCCGAAGCGGGCGCGACTATTCGTACTTGATGTACTTTTCGCGGGCCACGAGGAAGGGCATGTCCGTGCCTTCGGTGCGGGTGCGCAGCAGGTTGAAGGCAGAGATGAAGCTCTCGGCCACTTCCTTGGTCAGCGCATCGCCGCTTTCGCGGATTTCCCCGATCAGTTCCATCGACGCCTTGGCGCCGGCTTCAATGATTTCCTCGGGGAACTGGCGGACATTGACGCCATGCTCGTTGACCAGTGCAGCCAGGGCGCGCGGATCGTTGGCATACATGTCCGAGGACACATCGTCATACGAGGCCTGGGCGGCAATGCGGACGATTTCCTGCAGGTCTTCGGGCAGCTCGGCGAGCTTGGCCTTGTCGACCACGACCTCGGTGGCGAGACCCGGCTCGACGAAGCTGGGGAAATAGTAGTTCTTGGCCACCTGGTGGAAGCCCAGCGCCAGATCGTTATAGGGGCCGACGAATTCGGCGGCGTCCAGCGTGCCCGACTGCAGCGCGGCGAAGATTTCGCCGGCGGCCAGATTGGTCACCGAAGCGCCGAGCTTGGCCCAGACCTGGCCACCAAGGCCTGGCGTACGGAAGCGCAGGCCCTGCACATCGGCGACGCCGGTCAGTTCATTCTTGAACCAGCCGCCAGCCTGCGTGCCGGTATCGCCCGACAGGAATCCCTGCAGGCCGAACTGGTCGTAGATCTTGTCCCAGATTTCCTGGCCGCCGAGATAGCGCACCCAGGCGCCGAGCTCGCGATTGGTCATGCCGAACGGCACGCCGGTGAAGAAGCTGAGGCCCTGGCTCTTGTTCTGCCAGTAATAGGCGGCGCCATGGCTCATTTCGGCCGAGCCGTCGATCACGGCATCCAGCGCCTGCAGGCCGGGCACCATTTCACCGGCGGCAAAGACCTGCACCGTCAAACGGCCGCCCGAAGCCTTGGTGATGCGATCGGCCAGCTTCTGGGCGCCAACGCCCAGGCCGGGGAAATTCTTGGGCCAGGTGGTGACCATGCGCCAGGTGATATTGCCCTGGGCGATCGCCGGGGTGGCCAGCGTCGTGGCTGCGGCAGCCGCGCCGATGGTGGCAACCGAAGCCTGCTTGAAGAATTCGCGTCTCTTCATGGATTGTCCTCCCAGACAGATTTTGCGCGACACCTTGGCCGCATATTGATTGGGCATGCCGGACGCCGGACCGGCGTTTTCCCAGCCATGCACGCGCCTTAGAGATAGCGCAGTGGACGGACCTGTCCAGTGGGCATGCCTCGTGCCGGCAGGTTTCGCTGTGGCCACTACCCACTACTACGCAGGGCGCGCCGGCAATTCGTGCTATTGTCCAGCCCCGATGGAGGCTGGCGCCCATGAATTTGAGACAGAAGATCCTCGCCCTTGCCGTCGTGCCGCTTCTGGTCGCGATCCTGGCGATAACCGCGCTCGTGACGCATCAATCGACCGAACTGTCGCGCGCGAGCCTGGCCACCTTCGAGCGGAGCCTGCTCAAGGCCAAGGAGAACGAGCTTCTTAACCTCACCAACATGGCCATTTCGGCCATTTCCGAAATCTATGAAGCCGCGGGCCCCGACGACGAGGGCGCCAAGCGCCAGGTGCAGGCCATCCTTTCCAGCCTCGACTACGGACCGGACGGCTATTTCTTCGCCTATGACTATGACGGCGTGAATATCGTCCATCCGCGCCAGCCGTTCCGGCGCGGCGAGAACTGGATGGACCTGACCGACCCCGACGGCAATCGCGTCATCTACAACCTGATCGAGCGCGCCAAGGAGGGGGGCGGTCTGCATCAGTACAAGTGGGAAAAGCCCTCGACCGGCACGGTGGCCGACAAGCTTTCCTTCGCCGTCGGCCTCGAAAAGTGGGGCTGGATGCTGGGCACCGGCGTCTATCTCGACGATGTCTATGCCCTGACCGCGGCAGCGGAGGCGGACCTGATTTCCCATATCAACACCACCTTCCTTATCGTCGCCGCCATCACCATTCCCAGCGTCATCGCGGTCTTCCTCGCCAGCTTCATGATCACCATGCACGAGCGCCGGCTGGCCGACAGCCGCCTCAAGGAACTCACCCAGCGCGTCATCGACACCCAGGAGGAAGAGCGGGCACGCATTGCGCGCGAACTGCATGACGGCATTTCCCAGTCCATGGTGGCGGCCCGCTACATGCTCGATCTCGCCCTTGCCAAAGTCCGGTCGGGGGCGGATGACACGGCCGCAATCATCCAGCGCGGGGCCAATGGCCTCAACAATGCCATCAAGGAAGTGCGGCGCATCTCCCATGACCTGCGCCCGGGCCTGCTCGACGATCTGGGCCTCTCGGCCGCGCTCGAAGCCCTGACCAGCAGCTTTTCCGAACGCACCGGCATTGTGGTCGACCTCAAGACCGTCGCCTTCAAGAACGTGCTCCTGCCCGAGGCGCGCACGGCGCTCTACCGCGTGGCGCAGGAGGCCCTGACCAATATCGAGCGGCATGCCCAGGCCAGCGAGGTGCGGATCGTGCTCACCAGCAGTGGCGGCGGCGCGCAATTGCTGATCGAGGACAATGGCCGCGGCTTTGCCGATCGCGATGGCAAGGGACGGTCCGGCGGCCTGGGCCTGCGCAACATGCAGGAACGCATGGAGCATTTCGGCGGCTCGCTCGATGTCCGCACCTCGCCCCGGGGCACCACCTTGCGGGCCCGCTTGCCCAAGTCCATCTACCTCACCAACAAAGTCGAACCGGTACCGGCATGACGTCGTCCACCCCCATCCGCGTCATCATTTGCGACGACCATCCCCTGGTGCTCGAGGGCATCCGCTCGGTGATCGAGACCTATGATCACATCCGCGTCGTCGGCGCGGTCGGCTCGGCAAGAGCGGCCCTGGCCCTCGCCGAATCTGATGGGGCCGAAGTGGTCATGCTCGACATCAACATGCCTGACCTCAGCGGGCTGGACGCCATCGAGCTCTTCCGCGAGCGCCTGCCGCGCACGCGGCTCCTGATGCTCTCCATGCATGACAGCCGCGAATACATTTCGACCGCCGTCATGTACGGGGCCTCCGGCTATATCCTCAAGGATGTGTCGACGAGCGAGATCATTGCCGCCATCGAGACGGTTGCCTCGGGCGGCACCTATTTCTCGTCCGGCGTGGCCCAGGCCATCCTCAATAAGAGCGCCAGGCCGGCGGCCAATATGCCGCTCTCGACGCGCGAGCAGGCCGTGCTGCTGCTGCTGGCCCGCGGCCAGTCCAACAAGGACATTGCCGCCAGCCTCGACATCTCGGTGCGGACGGTCGAAACCCACCGCAAGCACATCAAGAAAAAGCTCGGCATTGTCACCACGGCGGGCCTCACCCGCTATGTCATCGATCACGGCCTGATCGGCCCCGACGAGGACTGACCCCACGCCGAGCTTTGCCCAGGAGGAAGGGCCGGATGGATAGTCCATCCGGCCCCTTTTGCGCGTTCGCGATCGACCCTT
>CBFGPB010000211.1:0-4905 GCA_965650545.1 uncultured Devosia sp.
CGTCCGAGCTCAAGGCGACCAAGGACGGGCTGGCCGATGGGCAGGTGGACATTGTTGTTGGCACGCATGCGCTGCTCAGCAAATCCATCAAGTTCAAGGACCTCGGGCTTCTGATCATCGACGAGGAGCAGCATTTCGGCGTGGTTCACAAGGAGCGGCTCAAGGAGCTCAAAGCCAATGTGCATGTGCTGACGCTGACGGCGACGCCGATCCCGCGCACGCTGCAACTGGCGCTGACCGGGGTGCGCGACCTCAGCCTGCTGGCGACGCCGCCGGTGGACCGGCTGGCCATCCGCACCTTCATCTCGCCCTTCGATCCGCTGTCGATCCGCGAGGCGCTGCTGCGCGAGAAGTATCGTGGCGGGCAGAGCTTCTATGTCGTGCCCAAGATCAAGGATCAGCCCGATATTGCCGAGTTCCTGCGGCAGCAGGTTCCGGAGGTGAGCTTTGTGATTGCCAATGGACAGATGCCGCCGGGCGAGCTCGACGACATCATGAACGCTTTCTACGACAACAAGTTCGACGTGCTGCTGGCGACGACAATCGTGGAGTCGGGGCTCGATATTCCCAATGCCAATACATTGATCGTGCATCGGGCCGACAATTTCGGCCTGGCCCAGCTCTACCAAATCCGCGGCCGCATCGGGCGGGCCAAGCAGCGCGCCTATGCGCTGTTTACTGTGCCGCCTGATCGCAAGCTGACCGACACCGCTGAGCGGCGTCTGGGCGTGCTGCAGTCGCTTGAAAGCCTGGGGGCCGGGTTCCAGCTTGCCAGTCATGATCTCGACATTCGTGGCGCGGGGAACCTCCTCGGCGACGAACAGTCCGGCCACATCCGTGAGGTGGGATACGAACTCTACCAGGCGATGCTGGAAGAGGCGGTTGCCAATCTCAAGTCGGGCGAGGAAGAGTACGAGGACCGCAACGAGTGGAGCCCCCAAATATCGCTAGGCATGCCGGTGATGATTCCGGAGCATTACGTGCCCGACTTGACGCTGCGCATGCAGCTCTATCGCAAGCTGGGTGACCTTACCGATATCCGCGACATCGATGCCGCGGGCGCCGAGCTGATCGACCGCTTCGGACCGCTGCCGGAGGAAGTGGAGGCGCTGCTCAAGGTCATCCTCGTCAAATCGCTGTGCCGGCAGGCCAATGTCGAGAAGGTGGATGCGGGTCCCAAGGGCGCGGTCATCACCCTGCGGAACAACGAGTTCCCCAATCCGGCGGGGCTGGTGCGGATGGTCAGCGACCTTTCCAACCAGGTGCGCATCAAACCCGATCAGAAACTCGTGTTCGCGCGCAATTGGCCTACTGCGGAACAACGCCTCAAAGGGGCGGCCGCAATCCTCTCAAAGCTCGCCAAACTGGCGGAAACGGGGGGCTGAACGTGCCCCGGTTACCACGCCCAAGCATAATGTTTTGGCAATGGTAATCGGTCATGTTATTGCCCGATTTGCGCCCTTGAAGGGCAGTTCAAGTTCAAAGGCGGCTGCGCGCCGCCCGGACCGCCAAGGAAGGCAAGGATATTCTATGACTTTCAGGAAACCCCTCGTCGCCGGAATCGCGGTGGCCGCACTCATGCTGTCCCCCCTTTCGGCATTTGCACAGGATGCGACGACCGAAACGCCGGCAGCCGAGGCCACCGAGGCTGCGCCCGCCGAGGGTTCCGCGACTGAAGAGGTCGCCGCTGCCGTCGACAACCTCGCCTCGCAGAACTGGCTAAAGGTCTGTGACCCGCTTCCCGATGGGCAGAAGGCCTGCCTGATGCGCCAGGTTGTTCTGGCCAATGGCCAGTTCCTGGGTTCGTTCCTTCTCCGTGACGACCCCGGTCAGGAAAGCCGCCTCCTGGCGGTTGCCGCCGTGCCGCTCGGGGTGCTGCTGCCGTTCGGCCTCACCTGGCAGATCGACAATGCCAAGCCGGTGCGCGTGCCCTACATGCTGTGCGACACCCAATCGTGCTCGACCCAGCTGGTGATCAACGAGCAGTACATCAACTCGCTCAAGGCCGGTAACAAGCTGACCCTGACCGCCAAGAACCGCCAGAACCAGGATCTCTCCATCGAGATCAACCTGTCCGGCTTTACCGCCACCTATGACAGCGAGGCCGCGCTGACGTTCGAGCAGCTGCAGCAGCAGGAATCGGGCCAGAATGCGCTTGAGCAGGTTTTGCAGGATCGCGCAGAGCAACTGCGCCAGGAATTGTCCGGTGAAGGCACCGAGGCTCCGGCGGAAGGTGCGCCGGCCGAGGGCACCGAGGCTCCGGCTCCCCAGCAGTAAGCCAGTCAAGACTGGATGTGAGAGGGCGTGGCGAAAGCCGCGCCCTTCTTGTTTTGCGGTTCAGGCGCGCTCGCCCATGCCAATGGCAAAGGCCTGGCGACGCAGCGCGGGCAGGAGCTTGAGAGCCCAGAGGCCGCCAGCGCGCAGGGCCTGGCTTGGCACCATCTCTGCGAGGAGAGAGCGGAACAAGGTGTCCACCATGGTGCCGGTGCGTGCGAGATCAGCGGAGCGGCGAGCCGCATAATCGCCGCTCGCGACGACACCCCAATCAGGCTTGAGACGATCCGCTGCGGTCACGGCCGCCAGCAGGTCGGCGGCGTCACGCAAGCCCAGGTTGAGTCCTTGGGCGCCGATCGGCGGGAAGGCATGAGCCGACTCACCCACCAGGGCTACTCCGTCGCGGCCGGCGGTATCGACGGCGAGCGTCGACAGAGGAAACACAAAGCTCGGCGAGGCGAGGCTCATGCTGCCAAAAAGGCGCTGCGCGCGCTGGTGAATCGCGGCCAGCAGGGCCTCCGGTCCGCTCGCCTGGAGTTGGCGGAGCATGGGTTCCTCGTCGATCCAAACCAGGTTGGCCCGGGTTCCGCCGGCCGGAACCAGCGTGAATGGGCCGTGCGGATAGTGGAACTCGATAGATTCCCCGCCAATGGGTCGCGCCAGGTCAAGATCGCAGACCAAGGCTGCCTCGGCGAAGCTGTGTTCGCGGGTGGAGATGCCGGCAGCCGCGCGGAGCAAAGATTTCTTTCCGTCGGCGCCGACAACCAGGGGGGCGCTCAATTGGGTGCCGTCGGCAAGCGTCACCAGGCCCAGGTCGCCTACGCGGCGCCAGTTGGTAACGGCCTGGTTGCGGGTCTCGAGGCCAACTGCTGGCGCGGCGGATTGGAAACGTTCCAGGAGGCGGGCATTGGGAAAATTCCAGCCGAAGGCGGCCAGGCCGATTTCCTTGGCATCAAAGAGCGTTTCGGGCGCACGGATGAGACGCGCAGTTGCGTCGATGATGCGAATGGCGGTGAGGGCGTGACCGATCTCTGCCGGGTCATCAATAAGACCCGTTTCGCAAAGGAAGTCGACGCTGGGCATCATCAAGGCTGAGGTGCGGCGATCGATCGGCGCCGGTGGCGCCAGATGGATGACCTGGTGGCCCGCCCGCGAAAGGCTGATGGCGGCGGCGAGGCCGGCAAGCCCGCCGCCCACGACGATGATATCGGCGTCGGCTTTCATCTTGCCGCGTCCGCAAGGCGGCGACGATGGCCGCTGGGCAGTAGCACGCTACCGGCGAGCGAGCCGGCAAACATAGCGCCTAGAAAGAGCCAGAGGCCGTCAGGCTGGAAGGCGATCAGGGAGATGGCCGGCCCGGGGCAAATGCCCGACATGCCCCAGCCAAGACCGAAAATGGCCGCGCCACCGACCAGGCGGGCATCAATCTTCTTGTATTCCGGCTCATGGAACTCGCGATCGAACAGTGGTGCCGGACGTCCGCGGCCGATGCGGACGGCGATGAACATGACCAGGATGGCGGGCACAATGACGAAAGCGAGGCTCGGGTCCCAGCCGCCGGTTGGGATGGCGGTAAAATCGAGGAAGCGCAGGACTTTGAGCGGATCGACCATCTGAGAGACATAAAGGCCGGCGCCGAAGAGGGCGCCGCTCACAGCGGCGGTGGCCAGATAAGGCAGGCGGAGCACGGCCATCAGACTATTCCCGTAACGGAGACAGTGAGGATGGCCACCGAGAAGAAGACGGCAACGGCGACCAGAGAACGCAGAGAGAGGCGGGCGAGGCCGCAGACACCGTGGCCGGAGGTGCAACCATTGCCCACCTTAGTGCCAAAGCCGGTCAGAAGGCCCGCAACGATCAACCAGACGGGCGTGGGGATCGACCAGGCGACGGGCGGGGCGACGAGTTGGGCCGGCTCAGTGCCGCCAACACCCAATTGCGGGAAGACCAATGCCGTAACTGCGGTGGCGGCGACCAGGGACACAAGGAAGACCAGGCGCCAGACGACAGTCTGCGCAGGGGGCAGGAGTTGGCCGAAAATTCCGGAAATACCGGCAATGCGCCCATTGCCCAGCCAGAGCACGGCCGAGGCCAGGCCGATCAGCACGCCGCCCAAGGCCGCGGAAAGAGGGGAGAAGGCTTCCATATGGGGTCTCGCAAGTGGAACGGAACCGGAGCCTAGCACCGGCGGTTAGAGGGTTACCAGCCGGGGTTGGGCAGGGCCATTCCGTTTGATGCCGCAGGCGCGGAAAAACTGCATTTGCGGCCTTCACCGATTGGCATGTCATCCCTAAATTGCTGCCACTGATTGAATCGCAACCCGGAGCACTGCGATGCTTGAACTGCTGGCCGATCCCAATGTCTGGATCGCCTTTGCCACGCTGACGGTCATGGAGATCGTGCTGGGCATCGACAACATCGTGTTCATTTCGGTGCTGGTGTCGCGCCTGCCGCGCGAGCAGGCCGAATTCGCCCGCAAGCTGGGTATCGGGCTGGCGCTGGTGTTCCGTATCGTTCTGCTGTTGCTGATCAGCGTTATCGTGCAGCTTAAGGAACCCGTCTTCGAGGCCTTCGGGCACGGCTTCTCCTGGAAGGACATCATCCTGATCGCCGGTGGCGGCTTCCTGATCT
>CBFGPB010000212.1:0-4889 GCA_965650545.1 uncultured Devosia sp.
CAGGCCCTGGTCAAAACCGCCTCCTGTGCCGTGGATCATCAGCAGCGGCCTGCCAGTGCCGGTCTCGGCATATTCGAGGTCGCCAAATCGCGTCCGGATGACGCTGCTGAGGCGCGGGTCACAGGAGGCGAGCGCCTTGCTCATGGCGGTGGAGAAGGCAAGCGATGTTGCTCCGCCCGCTGCGACGAGGCTGCCAGCGGCAATGACGGCGCCGATGAGTGTCCTGCGAGAGACCATTGCTCACCTCCGGCAACCGACCATAGGCCGTCCGCTGGGAGGGGCATTGATCAGCGTCAAAGGAGGGAGGTGGGTCGGCGCCGCGGTACCCTCGGTTCCAAACGACAGGCCCCGCACTGTCGTGCGGGGCCCGCGCCGTGCCGGACGGAAGGGACTATCGCGGCAGCAGGACGTCGTTGACGACGTGGATGACGCCATTGGACTGGTTGACGTCGGCAATGGTCACGAGGGCCGCGCCGCCGGCTTCGTCGTAGATATAGACATGGCCGCCGCGCACTTCGGCGGTGAGGGCGTCGCCGCTGACGGTCTGCATGTTGTAGCGGCCGCCATTGGCCTGGGCGCGGCTGACGAGGTCGCCGGCCGAGAGCTTGCCGGCCACGACATGGGCGGTGAGCACCTTGACCAGCTGGTCCTTGTTTTCTTCCATCAGCAGCGTGTCCACCGTGCCGGCGGGGAGCTTGCCGAAGGCATCGTTGGTGGGCGCGAAGACGGTGAAGGGGCCGGGGCCCTGCAGCGTTTCGACGAGGCCGGCAGCGGTGACGGCAGCGACCAGCGTGGTGTGGTCGGCCGAGTTGACGGCGTTTTCGACGATGTTCTTGTCGGCAAACATGGCGGCACCGCCGACCATTGGATTGTCCTGGGCGAAGGCCAGGGTCGAGACGAGGGCAAGGGCCGTGGCGGCGGCCAAAGACTTGGCGAAATGCATGTTCTACTCCCTGTGGTTCGGCCGGCGGTTCATCGCGCCGGTCCGATCACAGGGAGCTACGCCGGTCTCACAGGGGCAGTTTCAGGGCGTGGTTCACGCTCGCGTGAGGAGCGTGCCAGCTCCGCGTTCGTTGTCACTGCCCGGATTGGTCAGGCAATCCAAGGCGTTGTGTTCGCGCATGGATGGACCACCGGGACAAGCCCGGTCGTGACGAAGGGGGAGAGGGCCATCGGCGCTAGCGGCCCTTGGGAGACTCTCCACTCTCGCTGCAGCCTCTCCCCTCATCCGGCGCTGCGCGCCACCTTCTCCCCGAGGGGGAGAAGAATAGGGCGGCGATGCAAGAGGGCTCACGGCAGCCGGGCCAGGCGTTCGGTGAGGAGCTTGTAAAAGCCCTCGGCATTGCCTGAGCGCAGCCAGGTGGCGTTGTAGGCGCGGCCGGAGACGTGCCAGTAGTCGGCGACGGTCATGCCGACGGTCAGCTCGCTGGCGGTCTCGATGGTGACGTTGCAGTGGCGGCCCTCGAAGAGATCGGGCTGCAGCAGGTAGGCGATGACGGTGGGGTCGTGCAGGGGCGCGCCATCCCAGCCGTATTTCTGCAGGTCGAAGGTTTCCGAGAAGGTCAGCATGGCGTGGACGGCCTCGCCGGTGCGGTTGCCGAGGGCGCGGATGGCGTCGAGGCGGGGCGGGGTCGACTGGATCATGTGGGTGACATCGAGCGGCAGGATGGTGATCGGGGCGCCGCAGCGCATGACCACGTCGGCGGCTTCGGGATCGACATAGATGTTGAATTCGGCCGCCGGGGTGATGTTGCCCACCTCGAAATAGGCGCCACCCATCATGACGATTTCCTGGATCCGCTCGGCAATGGCCGGCTGCTTGACCAGGGCCATGGCAATATTGGTCAGCGGCCCGAGGGTGCAGAGGGTGATGGTCTTGGGCTCGGCATTCATCAGTGTGTCGATGATGAAATCGACGCCGTGCTGGGCCTGGAGCGGAATGGTCGGCTCGGGCAGGACGGGGCCGTTGAGGCCGGTATCGCCATGGACATGCTCGGCGGTGACCAGGTGGCGGCGCATGGGCCGCGAGCAGCCGGCATAGACCGGGACTTCGGTGCGGCCGGAGAGCTCGACGACCTTGCGGGCATTGTTGGCATTGTGATGCAGGCCCACATTGCCGGCCACCGCGACGACGCCCAAAACGTCGAGTTCGGCGGGAGAAGCCAGGGCCAGAAGGATGGCCACGGCATCGTCCTGGCCGGGGTCGGTATCGATGATGATCTTGCGTGACATGGAGATTTCCGTCGACTCGATAAGGGTTTGGCGCGGAGCTTATCGAAGCGTCGCCGCGGGGTCGACGGGGCGCGCTGCCGCGGCGGAACGAAAGCTGTGAGGCAAGCGTTTCTGGGTGTCTCTCATACCCGGAAACCCCAATGCGTCACCTCCATCTCGGGACGGCCCAATACGATTCCAGCCAGAGCCAGTTCGAACGTGTGCTGAACAATGCGGCGCGGCTCGCCATGGTGGGGATCGGCTTTGCGGTGCTGCTGGCCATGCTGCAGGCGGGGCAGGTTTTCCTCGCGCCGGTGACGCTGGCCATCGTGGTGGGGCTGATGTTCGGCCCCGTCGCCGACCGGCTGGAAGCGGTCGGCGTGCCGCCGGCCCTCTCGGCAGGTGTGGTCGTGCTGCTGCTGCTGGGCGTGATTGCGGGTTTTGCCACGCTGTTTGCGGTTCCGCTCAGCGAGTGGGTGGCGCGGGCGCCGCTCATTTGGGAGAAATTGCAGGCGCAAATTGCCAATCTCAAGGAGCCGCTGGAATCGCTGGGTCAGTTCCAGGAGCAGCTCACCTCGGTCCTCGGCTCGGATGCCGCCATGTCCGTGCAGGTCGAGGATGGCAGCGCGGTCACGGGCATGGCCATGCTGGCCCCGGCCATCCTGGCGCAGGTGGCGATTTTCCTCGCCAGCCTCTATTTCTTCGTGGCGACGCGGGATCATATCCGGGTCTCGGTGCTCTCCATGTGCGTCACGCGCCGGATGCGCTGGCGCACGGCTCATGTCTTCCGGGACGTCGAATACAAGGTCAGCCGGTTCCTGCTGTCGGTGACGATGATCAATATCTGCGTGGGGACGGCGGTCTCCATCGCCATGTGGATCATCGGCATGCCCTCGCCGCTGCTCTGGGGCGCCATGGCTGCGGTGCTGAACTATATCCCCTATGTGGGCCAGGCGATCATGATCACCGTGCTGCTGGCCGTGGGTCTGGGGACGCAGACGGAGCTGGTGCAGATCCTGCTGCCGGTGGCGTGCTATGCGGGCATCAACTTCGTCGAGGGGCAGATTTTTACGCCGCATTTCATCGGCCGGTCGCTGACTCTCAATCCCTTCATCATCTTCCTCTCGATCACCTTCTGGATCTGGGCCTGGGGACCGGTGGGCGGGCTGGTCGCCGTGCCGACGCTGCTGATCGCCCAGTCCCTGATTGCCCATGCCCTGCCCAGCAAGCCGGTCAAGCCCCGGCGGCCGGTGCGGCGGACCGCGAAGATGAGCGAGCGCGACCTGCTGCTGGCCAATGCGGCGCAGGTGATCCGCGAACAGCGCCAGGACAGCGAAGCCGAAACGCGCAAGAAGGAGCGCGAGGAACCGCCGCAGGGGACCGGGCCGACAGGGGTCGAGCCAAGTGCCAGCTGATGGGGGGATATGCCTCCTCGTAACTTGACGCGGGGAGACGGCCACACCAGTTTCACCCTCTGACGAGGAAGGGCGAAACGATGGCGGGTGAAGTTGTAGCGCATGCGGCTGAGGCCGCGCATCATGGCGTGGATCTGGTGCCGGTCGTGGCTCTCCTGGCCGCCGGCACCATCGCCGTGCCGATCTTCCGGCGCCTGGGCCTGGGGTCGGTGCTGGGCTATCTCGCCGCGGGCCTCCTGCTGGGGCCATCGGGAATCGGCCTGATCTCGGATCCGGCCTCGGTGCTGGCCACGGCCGAAATGGGCGTGGTGCTGTTCCTCTTCATCATCGGCCTCGAAATGGAGCCCAGCCGCCTCTGGGCGCTGCGCAAGCAGATTTTCGGGCTGGGCGTGGTCCAGGTGGCGACCTGCGGGGCTCTGCTGACCGGCGTCGGCGTGCTGCTCGGCTTTGCGCCCATCGTGGCCTTTATCTTCGGCATGGGGTTCGTGCTGACTTCGACTGCCATCGTCATGCAGATCCTTGGCGAACGTGGGGAAATCGCCACCGAAAGCGGGCAGAAGATGGTGTCGATCCTGCTGCTTGAAGACCTCGCCATCGTGCCACTGCTGGCCGTGGTGGCGCTGCTGGCGCCCTCGAGCGGTGACGTGGACATGCTGACCCGGCTGGTGTCGCTGGGTGTGGCGGTGGGCGCCATCCTGCTGCTGATCTTCCTCGGGCGGCGAATCATGAACCCGTTCTTCGGGCTCCTGGCGCAAGCCAAGGTGCGCGAGGTGATGACTGCGGCGGCGCTGCTGGTGGTGCTGGGGGCGGCGCTGCTGTTCCAGGTCAGCGGTCTTTCCATGGCCATGGGCGCCTTCCTTGCCGGCGTGCTGCTTTCGACCTCGACATTCAAGCATCAGTTGGAGGCGGACGTAGAGCCGTTCCGCGGCCTGCTGCTGGGCCTCTTTTTCCTCGCGGTCGGCATGTCGCTCGACCTCAATGTGGTGGGCGAGAACTGGCAGATCATCGCCATGAGCGTTGTCGCCTACATGCTGGTCAAGGCGGCGGCGATCTACGGGATCGCGCGGATCATGCGGTCCAGCCACGGTGAGGCGCTGGAGCGGGCCGTGCTGATGGGGCAGGGCGGCGAGTTCGCCTTCGTGCTTTATACGACTGCCGCGGCCAGTGGGCTGATCGATGGGCCCACCAATGCCATTTTCACTGCGACGGTCATCGTTTCGATGGTGCTGACGCCCTTTGCGATGATCGGGCTCAAATACCTGA
>CBFGPB010000213.1:0-4877 GCA_965650545.1 uncultured Devosia sp.
TCCAGCGCCGGCAGAAAGCTGTCCCAGTCGCCCTTGGCGCGCAGGTCGCGCCAGAGCTGTTCGGACCGCATGGTGGCTGCGGTGCGGCGCTCGACGAACTCGGTGGGCAGGCAAGTGGCATTGATATAGCTGCGCTCGAACTCGTTCACAGCGATCGCCTGGTCCGGCGTCAACTCCTCCTGGCGGGCCGCCTCGATCCAATCGGCAATGTGCGGCGCGGTGGCCTGGGCGTGATACATGCCGGCCAGGTTTGCCATGGCCTCGGCCCGCTTTTCGCCCCCGCCGATGGCCATATGGGTCGCTTCGTCGGCGCCAAGGATGGAAAGGGCGTGTTCGAGCGCTTCGAGCTTGCGGCCGAGATCATCGAGTTTCTGGAAAGACATGTCGGGCTCCGGATCAGGGTGCCCGATCTGTTTCACAGCCCGCCGGGGTGATCAAGGCCGGTCGGATGGCGGTCGCCTGTCGCTCCGGCCCGCGCCGAGGGCAATGGCGAGGGCTATGCCGATCGCGATGCCGACACCAATGCCCACGGCGATATTGTCCATCGCGACGCCGATCCCCACACCGATAGCGATGCCGATGGAAATGCCGGTTGCAAGGTTCATCTCACCCTCCTTCGCTCCTTATCCCAACTCCAAAGCGATGGATCCGTTGCAAAAAAGGGAGAGGCGCAGCCGGGGAAGCTGCGCCTCGGGGAGATCGGGTTCCGGGCCTGGGAAGCGGGAACCCGCAGGGATAAGGCCCGGCACATTCTGCGCTTTGGGCCGTGCCGTTCCATTCTGGACCGGCCGGGGGAAACGGCGGCGCTTATGGGGATTGCGCCGCCGGAGGGGGTTAGAAGGGCAGGATCGCGTCGAGTGCCTGCTGGCCGTAGCGCGGCTGCTGCACGTCGGTGATCTGGCCGCGCCCACCGTATGAGATGCGCGCTTCGGCGATCTTGGTGGAGGGGATGGTGTTGTTGGCCTGGATATCGGAGGGGCGCACAATGCCGGCGACGATCAGGTCGCGAACCTCGAAGTTTACCCGAACTTCCTGCCGTCCCTCGATGACCAGGTTGCCATTGGGCAGGACCTGGGTGACCACGGCGGCAACCGAGGTTTCCAGCGCTTCGCTGCGGTTGACCGAACCATTGCCCGCATCCTTGATGCCCGAGCTGAAGTCGATGGCGGCCTGTGGATCGACATTGAGAGAAGCCGCGTCGGTGGCATTGGAGAAGACGGCGCCGAACAGGCCGCCCATGCCGGCCGAATTGGTGGAGTTGCGATTGCGCTGGGTGGAATTGTTGATCTGGGCACTGTCGTCGATGGTCACCATGACGGTGAGGATGTCGCCGACGCGGTGGGCGCGCTCGTCCTTGAAGAAGCCCTTTGCTGACGTCCGGTAGAGCGAATTGGCCTGGTAGGTGTCAGCGATTGGCTCGGGCATGGGCATGCGCACCGGCTGGTAGCCGGCCGTCGTGGTCGGGTCGGCTATAGCGGTGAGGACAGGAGCCTGACCTACATTGGCAAGGCGGTCCATGGTGCTGCAGGCGCCCAGTGTGAGCGTGAGGGTCAGGACGGTGGCGATCTTGGCGATGTTCATTTTCATCTGTCCTGAGTTTAGAGGCCGGCGAGGGTCATGGGGGCGGAGGAGACTTCCACCGCTCCCGGTGCAATGACATTGGCGCTGATCACGCGGCGGGAAACCAGGTTGAGAACCTGCAGCGGGGCGCCGGTGGCGGCGCCGGTAACGGCCTGGCCCTTGACGGTCAGGGTTAGCGGGCCCTGACGGTAGTAAATGGTGACGAGATCATTCTTGGCGACTGCGAGCGGGGTGCTGACATCGCTCGCCCGCAGCAGCATGCCGTCCCGGCTCTGGCGGTTAAGCGCCATGCCCACGAGCTGTTCCAAGGAGGCCACGCCCTGGGCGTCGGCCTGCTGGATCGGCAGCGGCCGCATCACGATGTGCTCAGGGCGCAGGACCGTTCCCGCCGGAAGCCCGGCGACCAGGTGCGGGGCTTCGATGCTGACTTCGATCGTGCCGGTGAGGTCGAGCGGACGGTCGATGCCGGCCAGCTGGAAGCGCGCGGAGAAGGTGCCATTGCCCGGCAGGTAGCGCAGGCTTTCCAGTCGAGCGGGGGTGTCGGATGTGGCGACGCTGATCGCATCCACGGGGGAGGCGAAGAGCATGTTGGCGCTCATTCCGTTGCCCAGGATGCCGCGATTGCGCAGGTCATCGGCGATCAGGCCGGCCAGCATTTCGTGGTCGACCACGATCGCTGCGCGAGAAACACGGACCTGGGTCAGGCCATTGATGTCGAACTGGGTGAGGCCGATGCGGGCCGTGGCCGAACGCACGGCAGCCAAGTCCACATTGCCGGTGGTGCCGGGCAGGGGGGCGCGGAAAAGGGGCTGTTCGGCCAGCACGCCCGCATCCTCGAACATGTCGCCCACAGTGACGACCGGCGCGTTGACAGTGACCTCGGACCTGAGGACAGGCGCGGCGAGGGCATTCCCGGTGGGCGCCAGGATTGCAAAAGTGAAGAGGATTGCGCGGAGCGATGTCATGATCATTCTCCTCAGCTCAGCTGGCTCGTGGCCTGCATCATCTGGTCGGCGCCCGAGATGACGCGTGCGTTCATCTCGTAAGCGCGCTGGGCCGCGATGAGGTCGGCGATTTCGGTGACTGAATTGACGTTGGCCATTTCGAGGTAGCCCTGGAGCAGGTCGCCGGTACCATCGGCATTGGGCACGCCGACCTGGGCCGCCCCGCTGGCTGCGGTTTCCAGGAACAGGTTGTCACCCATGGATTCGAGGCCAGACTTGTTGACGAAGCGGGCCAGCTGCAACTGGCCAATCTGGGTAGGGACGGTATCCGTGCCGACGAAGGCTTCAATTGTGCCGTCGGGAGAAATTGAGACGCCGCGTGCGTCGCCGGGAATAGTGACGCCCGGGTCAACGGGATAGCCGCTGGAGGTGACCAGCGTGCCGTCGGCGTTGCGTTCGAAGGACCCATCCCGGGTATAGGCGGTGCGGCCATCCGGCAGTTGGATCATGAAGAAGCCTTCGCCACGGATGGCGACGTCCAGCTCGCCCTCGGTCATGTTGACCGAGCCCTGGCTCATCACGCGGGGCGTGGCGATGGTGCGTACGCCAGAGCCGATCTCGAGACCGGCCGGAACCATGGTGCCCTGGTCGGATGTCTGCGAGCCGGCGCGGGTGATCTGCTGGTAGAGCAGGTCCTGGAACTCTGCACGCTGCCGCTTGTAGCCGGTGGTGCGCATGTTCGCGATATTGTTGGAAATGACTTCGACATTGCGTTCCTGGGCGCCCATGCCGGTCGATGCGATATAGAGAGCTTTCATGGCGGTTCGTCCTCAGGTTCAGGCGTTGGCGTCGCCGAGACGCTGGATGGCGGTACGGCGCAGGTCATCCTGCTTTTGCGCCAGCGAAGCAGCCGATTCATAGGCACGCTGCACGCGGATCATTTCCGCCATTTCGGTGACGCCCGAGACGTTGGAGCGTTCGACATGGCCCTGCATGACGCGGGTATTGGTGGCAATTTGCGGCTCACCGCCGGAAAAGAGGTTGGAGCCCTCCCGCTTGAGGGTCTGGGCATTGGCAAATTCGACGATGCGCAATTGTCCCTTGGCGCCGGCACTGGAAGCAATTGAGCCGTCGGCTGCGATGGTGATGCCGACCTCTTCCGGGCCGAAGGTGATGGGGCCACCGGTACCAAGGACGGGATTGCCGGACAGATCGACGAGCGTGCCCTGGTTGTTGAGCTGGAACGAACCGGCGCGGGTCCAGCGCTCGCCGGCGGCGGTCTGCACCGCGAAGAAGCCTTCGCCATTGAGCGCCACATCCAGTTCATTGCCCGTCTGGACCACGGCGCCGCCCTGGAGGTCGTGGACGGTGGCCCAGTCCTGCACATAGGACAGCGGCTGGTCGATGCTGGGGAAGTCATTATCGCTGGCTATCGGCATCACATATTCCTCAAAGAGGATCTGTTCAGCCTTGAAACCGGTGGTGTTGAGGTTGGCGATGTTGTTCGCCACCACATCCATCTGGCGCTGCAGGGCGATCTGCCTGCTCAAGCCGATGAGTTGCGCATTTTCGATCATGACAGTCCCCGGTCTGGTCCCCGATGCGACCCGCTTCCCCAAGCTGGCCGCCTCGCCCATTTACTTTGCAGAAACCATGCCAGATCGGAACTTTGAATAAAATCAATGGCTTATTTGGGCATCCTGGGTAACGGTCGGCAGACCTTGCCGTTGCAATCGGCAAGAACTACCCGGCAAAAACTGCCGCGTTTGGGTGAATTGTAACTCTTCGTTAACCAACTGAGCCTTAGCTGGACGGGAAGCCGGAATCGACCGGAATTGCGGGCATTTGACAGGGCTCTTACATGGCTGCGGAAGCAGAAGTTGGAACAGAGACGCCGGCCAAGAAGGGCATTCCCAAGCTCTTCATCATCATTGGTGCGGCCGTGGTTGTCCTGCTTCTGGCCGGTGGCGGGCTGTTTTTCTTCCTGTCGTCGTCGGGTGGTGGCGACGCGGCTCCCGGCGGCCATGGCGAGGCCGTTGAGGCGGGCGAAGCGGCGCACGATACGTTCATTTTCAATCTGCCGCCGATGATGGTGAACCTCAATTCGGAGGGTGAGGCCGCTTCCTTCATGAAGCTGACCATCGCCCTGGAGGTCGCTGATGAACACATGATGACCGAAATCCAACCGCGGCTGGCCAAGGTCATCGATGCTTTCCAGGTCTACCTGCGCGAATTGCGCAAGAGTGACCTCGAAGGATCGGCGGGCATCTATCGCCTCAAGGAAGAGCTGCTGCGCCGGGTCAACCTGGCGATCTATCCCGCGCATGTGGAGAGCGTGCTCTTCAAGGAAAT
>CBFGPB010000214.1:0-4864 GCA_965650545.1 uncultured Devosia sp.
TCGCCGACGTGCGCGCCGTGATGCGCGGCATGGGCAAGGCGATGATGGGCACCGGCGAGGCTTCGGGCGAAGATCGTGCCCGCCACGCTGCCGAGGCGGCCATTGCCAATCCGCTGCTCGATGATGTGTCGATGCAGGGCGCGCGCGGCCTCCTGATTTCCATCACCGGTGGTCCGGACCTGACCCTTTACGAAGTGGACGAGGCGGCCAGCCGCATCCGCGAGGAAGTCGACGTCGACGCCAACATCATCCTGGGCGCCACCTATGATCCGAACCTCAACGGCACCATCCGCGTGTCCGTTGTGGCCACCGGCACCGACGCCACCATGGTCCAGGCCATGGAGCCGCCCAAGCCCAACGCCTCGCGCACCCCGCTGTCCGTCAAGCGCCATGTGCCGGCCGAAAGGTCCGTGATCCCGCAGGCTGCCCAGCCGGCGGTCGCCCAAATCGAGGTCGAGGAGATCGGCCATCAGGTGGAGGCCGCAGTGGCCGAGGCCTTTGCCGCCCACCAGCCGTCGCAGTCCTATGGGCAGGAGGATGACGGCATCCTGGTCGAGCCCTACGTTCCGGCCGCTGAAGCCGTGGTGGAGCCTGAAGAGGCGCCGGTCGTCGAAGAGCAGCCGATTCCGAGCGTCTATGTGCCGTCCCATGCCGCCCGTCCCGATGGACAGCGCCGCATGCCGCGCACCGAGGAGCTTCCTGCTGTTGCCCGCCGGTCACAGGCCGCGCAGGAAAGTCATGATCCCGAGCCGCGCAATGCACGCGCTCTGTTCAAGCGCCTGGCCTCCAATGTGGGTCTCAACCTGGGACATCAGCCAGTCGAAACCCGAGCCGAGCCGCGCAGCAGCCTGGCCGATGATGCGGCCGCCCGATCGGCGATTGAGGCAGGCGGCGCAAGGGCTTCGCGGGTCGCTCCCGCCGTCGAGGGCGCCCGCGGCCAGCTCGACAATCAGGGCCGTGCACCCGCCGCTCCTGCTGCCAAGGAACATCTGGAAATACCGGCATTCCTGCGCAAGCACGGTTGATCGGTCAGTGACCTTTCCCCTAAAGCTCTCTCGGTGCGGCTTCCGCACCGAGTTTTTTTTGGCTAACAGTTCTGTGAGCGCGAACGTCCCGTCGGAGCATATCCACGCATGAACAAACTCTCCACGCGCCAGCGCACCCTTGCCGGCGAGGTCAGCTTCTCGGGCTATGGCGTCCACGGGGCGCAGCCGGTGACGTTGACCATGGCGCCCGCTGCTCCGGACAACGGCTATACGATCCGTCGCGACCTGGGCAATGGCAAGCTGACCAAGCCGGTCCCGGTGCATCATTCGCGCGTGACCCGGACGACACTGTGCACGACACTGGACCTGGGCGACAGCGTCAGCGTTGCGACCGTCGAGCATGTGGTTTCCGCCCTTTCCGGCATGGGCGTGGACAATGCGCTGATCACCCTTGATGGCCCCGAATGCCCGATCATGGACGGCTCGGCTCATCCGTTCGCTTCGGCGATCCTCGATGTCGGCCTCGAGATTCAGCCCGCCCAGAAGAAGTTTCTCAAGATCCTGCGCGCGGTGACCGTGCGCAACAACGAGGCTTTCGCGGCGCTCGAACCCTATAATGGCCGTGCCCTCGACCTCGAGATCGACTTCGACTCCAAGGTCATCGGCCGCCAGCGCATGATCTTCGACTGGACGCCCCGCCGCTATTTCGAGGATGTGTCGCAGGCCCGCACCTTCGGCTTTGTGCGCGACGCGAAAATCCTGCGCCAGGCCGGCTATGCGCTCGGCTCCAGCCTCGACAATTCCATCACCGTGCACGAAGACCGGATCCTCAACCCCGGCGGCTTGCGCTACGAAGACGAATTTGTGCGCCACAAGCTGCTCGATGCCATCGGCGACCTCTCGCTCGGGGGCCTCGCCATCTGGGGCAAGTTCCGTTCCTACAAGGGCGGGCACGCGCTTAACGCGCATGTGCTGGCCTCGCTCTTTTCCAGCGAAGCCAATTATGAAATAGTTGGTGCAGAGGACCTGCCGCTGGAATTCGAGAGTTTCGAGGATCAGCCGGATGGTCTTGAAGTCCATCACTACTTGCGGTCCGTACGCTGAACGGGACCCCGGTCCCGCAGCCACGCCACAGTTTTGATCCATTTGCCAAATAGGCCCGCAGTCTTGCTGCGGTATGATTTTGAACGGGGCAGTTCGTGAAGCTTGACGTTGTGAGCCAGTTTTCCAGCCGGGTTGCCCGGGTCGCTGCCATGGGCCTTCTGGCCATTGCGCTTACAGCCTGTTCCGGCATGAACCTCTTCGGGCCGCCCAAGCTCAAGGAAGAGCCGATCGTACCGGCTGCGGCCCTCTATCAGGGCGCGCTGGACGACATGGACCGTCAGTATTACCAGACTGCCATCGAAAAGCTCGAAAAGCTGGAACGCCAGCACCCGCGCGATGCCCTGACGGAAAAGGGCAAGCTGATGCAGGTCTATGCGAATTATCGCATCGGCAAGTTCGACGAGGCGATCCTGGCGGCCGACCGCTATCTGGCGCTCTATCCGCAGAGTTCGGAAGTGCCCTATGTGCTCTGGCTCAAGGGCACCGCCTACTTCGCCCAGATCAAGGACATCACCCGCGACCAGCAGCTCTCGCGCGATGCCATCGACACCTACAACCTGCTGATTGCCAACTATCCGCAGTCCGAGCACGCCGCCGACGCCAAGGAAAAGCTGCTCGTCGCCTATGATCAGCTCGCTGGCAAGGAAATGTCGGTGGGCCGCTACTACCAGGGCAATGGCCAGTATGCCGCCGCCATCAATCGCTTCCGCGAAGTGGTGGAACGCTGGCAGACCTCGACCCATATCGAAGAAGCGCTGTTCCGCCTGACCGAAACCTACCTGCTGCTCGGCCTGACCAACGAGGCCATGTCGGCCGCCGCCGTGCTCGGCCACAATTATCCGTCCAGCGAGTGGTACAAGCGGGCTTTCGAAACCCTGGGCAAGCAGGGCCTCGCGCCCCAGCTCAATTCGGGCAGCTGGCTGGCCGCCGTCCGGACCTGACCGTCGCTCAAACAAACGATGTTGCTATTTTGTTCCGGGGCGCTATCATGCGTCCCGGTTTCGTTTGTCGGTACCATTTGCTGTGGATGGGTGGGCCCCGGGGGCACAGCGCTGCCGCGATGGATGATACAAGCAGACCGTGTCGGTGGTGCAGCCACGGGAAGAAATGCGCATGCTCAACGCGCTGTCAGTCCGCAATATTGTCCTCATAGACCAGCTCGATCTCGCCCTTGATTCCGGCATGACGGTGCTCACCGGTGAAACCGGGGCCGGCAAGTCCATCCTGCTCGATGCGCTCACCCTGGCGCTGGGCGGACGCGGGGATGCGTCCCTCGTCCGGCAGGGGCAGGAGAGCGGGCAGGTCGTGGCGGTACTCGAACTGTCCGCCGATCATCCGGCGCGGGCATTGCTGCGCGACAATGCCATTGCCGATGACGAGGATGTCATCCTCCGGCGCGTACAGTTCGCCGATGGCCGGACCCGCGCCTTTATCAATGACCAGCCTGTTTCGGCCTCGCTTTTGCAGAAGGTTGGCGGGCAGATCGTCGAAATCCATGGCCAGCACGACGACCGCGCCCTGGTGGATGTGGCGACCCATCGTGCGGCGCTCGATGCCTTCGGAGAACTGGCCGCCGAGGCGAACGCCGTGCGCGAATGCTGGGCCCGGCTGGTCGAAGCGCAGCAGGCGGTCGAGGAGCAGCGCGCCCAGGTGGCCGAAGCATTGGCCGCCGAGGACTATGCGCGTCACACGGTCGAGGAACTGGGCAAGCTGAAGCCAGTGGCGGGAGAGGAAAACGAACTGGCCGCCCGCCGGCAGCAATTGCAGCAGGCCGAGAAGGCCGCTTCCGACGTTGTGGAGATCGACGAAATCCTCAACGGGCCCAATGCCCCGACCCCGGCACTGGCTTCGCTTATGCGTCGGCTGATGCGCAAGATCGATGGCGGTACGACCCTGTTCCAGCCCATTGTCGATGCGCTCGATGCTTCTTTGGCCACACTCGATCGGACGACTGATGCGCTCGAAGAGCTCAAGCGCGAGATGGCTTTCGATCCGGGTGAGCTCGAAGCGGTGGAGGAGCGTCTCTTTGCCCTGCGCGCTGCCGCACGCAAGCATCAGGTCACGCCCGACGAACTGGTGGCCGTACTCGAGAAGTACCAGGGCGATCTTGATACCCTGCAAAGCGGCGAAAGCCGCCTCAAGGCCCTCGAGGCCGACGAGGTTGCTGCCCGGGCGCGCTATCGGGAGGCCGCCGATATCCTCAGCGCCGGTCGCAGGAAGGCGGCGGGTGCGCTGAGCAAGGCGGTCGAGGCGGAACTGCCCGATCTCAAGCTGGGCGCCGCCCGGTTTATTGTCGATCATCAGGTCGACAGTGAGCGCGTCGCCGCCACCGGCTTTGACCAGATTGCCTTTCATGTGCAGACCAATCCCGGCACCGCCGCCGGGCCGCTGCTCAAGGTCGCCTCGGGCGGTGAGCTCAGCCGCTTCCTTCTCGCCCTCAAGGTGGTGCTGGCCGATCGCGGTTCGGCGCCCGTGCTGATCTTCGACGAAATCGATACGGGCGTGGGCGGCGCAGTCGCCGATGCCATCGGCCGGCGCCTGGCGCGTCTCGCATCCACCGTCCAGGTGCTGACTGTCACCCACGCACCCCAGGTCGCGGCCCGCGCCAATCGGCATCTGCTCATCGAAAAGCAGATGGTGGAGGAGGGCGCCTTCATGCGGACCCATGTTCGTCCGCTTGATAAGCCAGCTCGCCAGGAAGAGGTTGCCCGCATGCTGGCCGGCGCCGAAATCACCAATGAAGCGCGCGCTGCTGCCAGGAAATTGCTTGGGGC
>CBFGPB010000215.1:0-4852 GCA_965650545.1 uncultured Devosia sp.
CGCCCAAGGCCGAGGCCAAGCCCGCCGCGCCCAAGGCCGAGGCCAAGAAGCCGGCGGCACCCAAGCCGGCCGCCGCCGCAGCCGATCCGCAGGCCGAGGCCCCGGCCAAGAAGCCCGCAGCACGCAAGCCGGCTGTCAAGAAGCCTGCCGCTCCCAAGGGAGGAGACAAGTAAATGGAAGCAACCGCTGAAACCGTGGCCAATGTCGCGGCCGTGGCCCATGGGGCCATTGGCGGCGCCATCGACCCCTTCACCTTCCGCCTCGCCATTTTCGTGCTGGCGATCTTCGTGGGCTATTTCGTGGTCTGGAGCGTCACCCCGGCTCTCCATACCCCGCTGATGAGCGTGACCAACGCCATCTCCTCGGTCATCGTCGTGGGCGCCCTGCTCGCCGTGGGCGTGCACATGGCCAATGACGCGAGCTGGGTTTCAAAACTCTTCGGCTTCATCGCCCTGGTGTTCGCGAGCGTGAACATCTTCGGCGGGTTCCTGGTGACCCAGCGCATGCTGGCCATGTACAAGAAGAAGGGCTGATCGAAAAATGATCGACGCAAATATCGCCGCCCTTCTCTACCTGGTCTCCGGCGTCCTCTTCATCCTCGCCCTCAAGGGCCTCTCCCACCCATCGTCGTCGCGCCAGGGCAATCTGTTCGGCATGGTGGGCATGGGCATTGCGGTGGTCACCACGCTGATGGTGGCCGCGCCCAGCGACTGGGTGAGCTGGCTGCTCATCGTGGGCGGCCTCGCCCTGGGTGGTGGCGCTGGCGCCTATATCGCCCGCTCGGTCAAGATGACCGACATGCCGCAACTGGTTGCCGCCTTCCACTCGCTGGTGGGTCTGGCCGCCGTCTTCGTGGCTGCCGCGGCCCTCTATGCGCCGGAAGCCTTCGGCATCGGCACGCTGGAACACATCCACGCCCAGGCGCTGGTTGAGATGTCGATCGGCACGGCCATCGGCGCCTTCACCTTCACCGGCTCGGTCATCGCCTTTGCCAAGCTCAACGGCAATATGAGCGGCAAACCGATCATCCTGCCCATGCGCCACCTGATCCACATCGCCATGGGCGTCGCCATTGTGGCGCTGGTCTGGATGTTCACCGTCACCGGCAATCCCTGGCTATTCTGGCTGATCACCATCCTCGCCCTGGTGCTGGGTGGCCTCATGATCATTCCCATCGGCGGCGCCGACATGCCGGTCGTGGTCTCGATGCTCAATTCCTATTCGGGCTGGGCGGCTGCGGGCATCGGCTTCACCCTGGGCAATACCGCGCTGATCATCACCGGCGCGCTGGTCGGCTCCTCGGGTGCGATCCTCTCCTACATCATGTGCAAGGCGATGAATCGCTCGTTCATCTCGGTCATCCTGGGCGGCTTTGGTGGCGACACCTCCAGCGCCGCTGCGGGTGGCGAGGACGACCGCCCGGTCAAGCAGGGCGCTGCCGACGACGCGGCTTTCCTGATGAAGAATGCCGGCAAGGTCATCATCGTCCCCGGCTACGGCATGGCCGTGGCCCAGGCCCAGCACGCCTTGCGCGAGATGGCGGACCTGCTGAAAGCCGAAGGCGTCGAGGTCAAGTATGCCATCCATCCGGTGGCCGGCCGCATGCCCGGGCACATGAACGTGCTCCTGGCCGAAGCCAATGTGCCCTATGACGAAGTGTTCGAACTCGAAGACATCAACTCCGAATTCGCACAGTCCGACGTGGCCTTCGTCATTGGCGCCAATGACGTCACCAACCCCTCGGCCAAGACCGACAAGTCCTCGCCCATCTACGGCATGCCCGTCCTCAACGTCGAAGACGCCGGCACGGTGCTCTTCATCAAGCGCGGCATGGCCGCCGGTTATGCGGGCGTGCAGAACGAGCTGTTCTTCCGCGACAACACCATGATGCTGTTCGGCGACGCCAAGAAGGTCACCGAAGATATTGTAAAGGCGTTCGGGCACTAGGGTTCGTGTTGGAGCCAAGCGAAACAGGAAAAGCGCGGCGATGATCGCCGCGCTTTTTGCTTTCGCGATCGCGAGCCTGCTGATCGAACTGACACCAGGCCCGAACATGACCTATCTCGCGATCCTGGCCGCCGCGCGGGGCCGGTCGCCCGGTCTGGCTGCCGTGGGCGGGGTGGCCCTAGGCCTTGCACTTCTCGGCATGCTGGCCGTGTTCGGGCTTGGAGCGCTGGTGCTCGAACAGCCCTGGCTCTACCAGAGCCTGCGCTGGGCCGGAGTCGCCTATCTGCTCTTTCTCGCCTGGGAAGCCTGGAGCGACTCAGGAAAACCGGCTGCCGCACTGGCACCGAACGGCGGAAACTGGCGCTACTTCCGCCGCGGGCTGCTCACCAACCTGCTCAACCCCAAGGCAGCACTGTTCTACATCACGGTCATGCCCAGCTTCTTGACCACCAATTCTCTCAACGAAGCCATCCTGTTCGGGGCAACCTATGTGGTGATGGCGACTGCCGTTCACGCCGGCGTCGTCCTTCTTGCCGGCAGCATACAGCCTTTCGTCAGCCAGCCGCCGCGCCGCCGCGCCATGGGTTTGGTTTTTGCCCTGCTCCTGGTCGGCATAGCCGCCTGGGTGGCGATGGCAACGGTCCGCTAGAAGCGGTTTCATCGTCGGCCCGCTTGCCCTAGTCTTGCCTCTAGGGGGAGGGGACCATGGCAAGAGCACCGAGAAAACGCGCCGCGGCTCCGGAGCCGATCAAGCGACAGGCCGTGGTCATCGTCCACGGCCAGGGCGAGCAGCGGCCCATGGGCACGATCCGCGACTTCGTACATGCCCTCTGGCAGGAAAACCCCGAGCTGGATACGGCAGGAGAGGCCTATCCCCGCCCGCGCCCCATCTGGATCGTTCCTGACGACAAGAGCGGGCTCTATGAACTGCAGCGCATCACCACGCCCGAGCACAATGGCCGCCGCACCGACTTTTTCGAGCTCTATTACGCCGACCTGCTGAACGCCACGCCGATCCGCAACCTCTGGCGCTGGATTCGACGCCTGCTCTGGATCGACCCGGCCTATGTGCCGGAGCATGTGCGCTGGCCCTGGGCCGTGTTCTGGATGCTCACGGTCCTGGCCGTCATCAGCGCGCTGGCCGCGATCCTGGCGCTGCCGCAGATCCTCGACACCTATTGGTACGACCATTTCGTTTCGCCCGAGGCCTGGCGCGGGCATCTGATCAGCTTATCCGCCCTGGCGCTGATCCTTCTCCCCAAGTTCTTCAAGCCACTGGCCTTCATCAAGCGGCTGCCCCGCCAGGTGCTGGTGGCCGTCATCGCCGCGGGCATTCTCGACAGTTTCGGCTGGAATGGTCACGTCGCCAATCTCATGCTGCTCGGCACCCTGGCCTATCTGGCAGCCACGCAACTGCTGCCCTATTTCGGCGATGCAGCGAGCTATCTTTCGGCCCAGACCGAGACCGTGCAGAGCCGGCAGGGCGTTCGCAATCGCGGCCTGGCGCTGCTCAAGGCGCTGCACGACGACCCCGAATATGACCGCGTCGTCATCATCGCTCATTCCCTGGGCTCCGTGCT
This sequence comes from uncultured Devosia sp., assembly GCA_965650545.1. GTDB lineage: Bacteria > Pseudomonadota > Alphaproteobacteria > Rhizobiales > Devosiaceae > Devosia. The sequence continues at coordinate 3,528 of CBFGPB010000215.1, forward strand.
CGCCTATGACCTCTTGCACATCCTCTGGCGCGAAGTGGGGCCCACCAAGGACAACCCGCCATCACCCGAGGCCGTTGCCGCCTTCCAGGCGCTGGACGCCTTCGTCGCCGGGGCGCCGTCCGCGACCTGGTCTGCGGATGACATCAGCACCTATCAGACGCGGCAATGGCAATTGTTCGAGGCCCTGCGCCGACAGAAGGGCCAGCCGGGCACTTCCGAGCTTTCCGGCTGGAAGATCTCCGATCTGGTGACCCTGGGCTCGCCGCTCTCCAGCGCCGAGTTCCTGGTGACCGACGGACATGACGATTTCACGCGCATGAAGATCGAGCGCGTGCTGCCCACGGCGCCGCCCCAGGCCTATGACGAGAGCCGCGGCGCGCTCTATCCCGACCCGCAACGGGGTCTCTGCGCCCACCATGCTGCCGTCTTCGCGGCCGTTCGCTGGACCAATCTCTACGACCGTGCCGACTCGCCCCTTTTCATCCTTGGCGACGCCATTTCCGGGCCGCTGGGCGGTGCGGACCGCTTCGGACCTGCCGTGCGGGACGTCAAGGTGGAGATTACGTGGGGCCGGCTGGGCTGGCGTCTGTTCACCCATAATTTCTACTGGACAGACACGGCAGCCGTAGGGGCTCCGCCGGCGCCCCACATCACCGCCTTTCGCCAGGCCGTAGGGCTTGAGGCCAAAGGTCTCTGACCGCTGGATTTCTGCTGTAACGGGCGCGGCCTTAACCACATTCATTAGAGTTAACAGAGGGTTAACTTGGCGGAACTGCCACAACCCCATTAAACCTCGGCGCGAGATTAATCCTTCGTTTACCCCAAGGAGGGGACATGAAGACGTTCGCACGAGCCGTCATCGCAGCATCAGTCATCTCATTGGGGGCAGGCGCGTCGCCCACTTTCGCCCAAGTGGACGGCACGCTGACGAAGATCGTTCTCAGGACCTGCCCGACGCCGCTCGGCGCCAGCTGTGTCGCCGCCGTCCAAGGCGCCATCGACAGCATGCCGCGCGGCACGGCGCGCAGTGCCGAGTTGATGGCCATGTCTGCCGCCTTGGCAGACCGGGCCCGCGGCATCTTCGTCACGCGGGCCATGTGCGAAGACATTGTGGCCGGCATCCGCCTCGCCAGCGGCGCTGTGACCACTGCCGCCGACCGCCAGGCGCTCGTCACGCTGGCCGACTCGCTCTGCGTGGCACGTTTCGAGACGGCCAGCATCGGCGACCTGACCCCGCCCCAGAGCCTCGTGCAAGGCACCAATACGTCGTCGCCACCACCCGTTCAGGAGCCCACCCCAACGCCAACGCCAACGCCGACGCCGAC
>CBFGPB010000216.1:0-4841 GCA_965650545.1 uncultured Devosia sp.
AACGGTCACGACGACGACGACGACGACGACAAAGATAGCAAGGGCAAAGGTAAGGGTCACAAGGACGATTGACGCCCCGATTTCCTCAACTGTCCTTCTGTGCGGTGCGGCCATATGGCCGCACCGTTTGTTTGGTGCCCGGCGATAGCGGCACCACCGCCTGTTGCAGGGATGCCACAAAAATTATTGGTACGGCGAACGGCGGTCACGTCGATTGGATGGGCAGCGACCGCTCGATCTGCCCAACCGCCCGTCGAGCCAGGACCATTGTGATTTTTGCCTAAGGCCAAGTTCTGCCTAAGAGTTCATTTGCTGGGATACAAGTTGACTGCAGCGAGCACTGAATAGTGACAACCCGAAATGGGTCAGGGTCGATGACGCTTAACTAATTATTAAATATCCGCTGACACTCGCGAAAATAGACGATAATGTTCCCTCAGCGACCCACCTTAGAATTTTAGTTCAGGTGTAAAGATGAGGGACACAGTCAGAATAGCATTCGTCGATGACCATCCGGTGCTGCTCAAGGGGATGGCGGCCATATTCGACGCGGAGGAGGGGCTCAATATCGTGGCCCAGGGAGAGTCGGCGGAAGCTGCCATCGAAATCGCAGCGACCCACAAGCCGGACGTCCTGATCACGGATCTCTCCATGCCGGGCAACGTGTTCGGCGCCATTTCGGAAATCTCGAGCAAGCACCAGGACACGCGCGTCGTCGTGTTCACTGCGTTTTCCAGCGTGGACTCCGTTCTCAAGGCGCTTGATGCCGGCGCGACGGGTTTTGTCCTCAAGGGTGGCCGGATCGAAGAAGTGATCGAGGCCGTCGATGCTGTGATGCGCGGCGAAATGTACATCACCAAGCAATATGCCGGTCAGGTGCTTGGCGGATTGCGCAATCGCGAGGCCCGCAACCGCCTCAATAATTCCATCCGGCTCAGCGTGCGCGAGAAGCAGATCATTGGGCACCTGATGCATGCGAGAACAAATCGCGAAATCGCCGATGCCCTTTTCATCAGTGAGAAGACCGTAAAATACTACATGAGCGGCCTGATGACCAAGTTGAACTGCCGTAACAGACTTGGTGTCGTCGTGGCGGCGCAGCAGAGTGGCGGGCTAGACTGAGGGCGGCGCCGTCTCCTCGAGGGGAAGGCGGACCAGCAACCTCGTGCCGCGCCCAGACGAGGACTTGAACGATATGCTGCCATGAAGGGCGCGCACGCGGTTGTGCATGCCCTTCAGGCCAAGATGGGTTTCTCCGTCGCCCTTGCTGCCGGGGGCAGCGAGCCCCGGGCCGTCGTCGGCCACTTCAATCATCAGCGCACCGTCATCGACAGTCACCGACAGCATCTTCTGGGCGCCGGGGGCATGCTTGGTCGTGTTGGTCAGGCCCTCCTGGATCACCCGATAGACACAGATCTTGATCGCCTCGTTGACCGAATCCGGCAGAGGTTCGGGATGATATTCAACCGATTCGCCGGTGAGGTCTTCGTGGCGGAAGATAGCCAGCTTGATGGTCTCGGCCAGCGTCAACCCGCTGATCTCGGGCAGGATCAGGCCGGTCGAGACATTGCGCAGTTCGGTCATCGCTTCCTGTGTGATGTGGATGGTGTTCTCCACCTGGCTCAGCGCTTCATCCGAACGGTTCTTGCTGTTGCGCATCGATTTTGCTGCAGCTGTCAGCCGGAGGATGGAAAGGGTCAGCAGTTGCAGCGGACCGTCATGGATATCCGAGCCCAGCCTGCCCAGATATTGCTCGTTGGCTTCGCTGGCTCGCAGGCGAGTCTGGTCGGCAATCTGCCTCAGTTCGGCGGTTTCCCTCGCGGTGCGCACCGCCTGACTGTAGCGATCGCGTAGCTGTCGGCGCTGGATGGCGATCGTGGATTCCGCGCGGCGCACGATCAGGTAGAGCAGGCCGACCATGAGCGAAGTCGTTACCGCAACCACCGCCCAGGTTGTGGCTTGGCCGCTGGCCAGTTCCATGGCGAGGGCGTCGGCATTCTCATAGGTTTCCGCGACCGCAATGATCTCCGAGGTGCCGGTGCGGTACAGCGGCGCATAGACTTCGATCAGGTGCACGTTGAGCGATTTTTCGGCGGCGTTCTCGGCGCGCCGGACACTCTCGAATTCGGTGACGATCGTGCCGGTCATCGCCTCCGAAATGTATGTCGTGTCAAAATACTGGCCGATGAGGTCGTGATTTGTCGCGTAGAGGACCAAGCCGTCCGAACGCCAGATCTTGACCGACACCACCGTCCTGGCAATCGGGCTCTCCAGCAACGTTTCGTCCAGCGCACGGCGTGCGGAGTCATCGAGCACGCCGCCGGGTTTCAATGCCTGTACATGCGGCTCGACAAAGGCCTTGATGAAGTGACTTGCCTGGGTCCCGGTCGCGGCAAGGACCGAGTCCTTGACCTTGAGGGTCACCCAGGTGCCGAGAACGGCCATCGACAGGCACAGCACAACCACCGATGCCAGCACGTATTGTGCAGACACAGAGCGCGGAAACGTGTCGTCGCTGGACGAAAGTCTAGTCAACCACTGGACCAAGGTCTGGTCTCCGGACTGGACAGTTGGCGGGCAACAAAACCCGCCCATGTTCAGTATCGCGCGCTTCCTTGGCAAGCAACACTTTGCCTCGACAATCCACAGTCGCGCCGCATGCCGACTGATGGGACGGAGGGACAAATGGCAATCGAACTCAATCTCAACGACCTTCAATTCGTCTTGAAGCAGATCAAGATCGGCGAAGCCCACGCCAATGGCGCGGCCCTCACCGAGATCAGGCTCAACCCGCTGACGGGCGAAGTGATCACCGACGGGGCGCAGTACGATGCCGATGGCATGTTCCTGGGCGATGCCACCTGGCCGCGCGCCATCCCCGATACCAAAACACCCTTCGGTATCCGCACGGTGGATGGCAGCTACAACAACCTGATGGAAGGCCGTGAGCTTTGGGGGGCCGCCGACCAGCCCATGCCGCGCTATCTCGATCCCAACTACATCAATGGTGGCCCGGAAACCCCGTTCTCCTTTGGTCCCGGGCCGCTACAGCCGGTCACGAACACGGATTACAGCATCGTCAACGGGGTCCCGACATTCCCTGGGACCGGCCTCAATGGCGGCCACACCGGCAATGTCGTGGACTCCGATCCACGTACCATTTCCAATCTTGTCGTGGACATGAGCATCAACAATCCGGCGGCGATCTACTCGGCGCTGGTCTTTGCCGAGTCTGCCGACCCGTATGCCGACCTCGCCGAATTGCTGGCTGCGCGCGTTACCCAGGCCGAGGCCGACGCGGCACTGGCGGCTGCCACCAGCGATCTGTCAGCAGCGGAACTTGCTCTGGACGCCGCCATAGCCGCGTTTGACGGTGTCAATTTCGACCCAATCCAGGCGGCTGCCGAGCTGCTCTCGGAAGCCGAGGCGGCTCTTACCCATGCGCAGACCGTTGCGGCCAACCCGGAAGCTGCCTTCCTTGCGCTTGCCGCCGACAAGGGCCTTGAGGTCGTCAATGGCTCGCTGGTGATCCCCAACGTCGCGCCGGACGAGGGCATTTCTGCACCGTTCAACGCCTGGATGACCTTCTTCGGCCAGTTCTTCGATCATGGCCTCGATCTCATCAGCAAGGGCGGCAATGGCACGATCTTCATGCCATTGAAGGACGACGATCCGCTGGTGCTGGGCGCTGATGGTGTGTTGGGCACGCCAGACGATCTTCCGGCCCACCTGCGCTTCATGGTGCTGACCCGCTCGACCACCGTGCTCGATGAGAACGGCCAGCCGACCCAGGTCAATACCACGACGCCCTTTGTCGACCAGAACCAGACCTATACATCCCATGCCTCGCACCAGGTTTTCCTGCGCGAATATCATCTGGTGGGTGGTGTTCCGGTGGCGACCGGCAAGCTGCTGGAAGGCGCCAACGGAGGCCTGGCCACCTGGGCCGACGTCAAGGCGCAAGCCGCGAGCATGCTGGGTATTCAGCTCACTGATGGCGACGTGGTCAACATCCCGCTGATCTACACCGACGCCTATGGTGAATTCGTGCGGGGCGCCAATGGCCTGCCGCAGATCGTCACCAGCATCAACCCAGATGGCACCCCGGCGACCATGGTTCAGGGCAACCTCGCCGTGCCGGTCAACACGTTCGGCGCTGGTGCCATGCGTATCGGCCACGCCTTCCTCGACGACATTGCCCATGCCGCCAATCCGATCAACAGCCAGACCGGCGGCCTCAAGCTGCGCGATACCGATGGCGTGATCAATGACACCAATGCCGACGGCGTTATCGACGTCGGCATGGGGGCAGGTGAGTCGCTTGCCACCCATTTCGATGGGGATTTGCTCGATCGCCACTTCATCACCGGTGACGGCCGCGGCAACGAGAATTTCGGTCTCACCGCCGTCCACCACGTGTTCCACTCCGAACACAACCGCCAAACCGTCATCCAGAAGCTCAAGATCCTGGAAGAGGGGGATCTGGCCTTCGTCAACGAATGGCTGGCGACTGACATCAATGCAGGCGACCTGGCCGCCCTGCATACGGCGCTGGACGCCGCCGTGGACAAGCACGCCTTCATCGAGGGTCTTACCCTCAACTGGGATGGCGAGCGCATCTTCCAGGCTGCACGCTTCGCGACGGAAATGCAGTATCAGCACCTGGTGTTCGAAGAGTTCGGCCGCAAGATCCAGCCGGCCATCGACCCGTTCGTGTTCAATTCGGTCACCGACATCAATCCGGCCATCTTCGCCGAATTCGCCAATGTCGTGTACCGCTTCGGCCATTCCATGCTGACCGACGCCCTGCCGCGCGCCTTCTATGATCCGCTGGGCACGGC
>CBFGPB010000217.1:0-4835 GCA_965650545.1 uncultured Devosia sp.
CTCGCCGCCGCCATTGCCGCTGCGGACATTGCCTACCATCAGCAGGATCGCCCCGAGATCACCGACGCCGAGTATGACGCGCTCAAGCGCCGCAATGATGCGATAGAAAGCGCATTCCCCGAGCTGGTCAGGGAGGACACGCCCACGGGCCGGGTGGGTGCGGCGCCTGCGGAAGGCTTTTCCAAGGTGCGCCATGCCGTGCCGATGCTCAGCCTCGCCAAGGCCTATACCGATGAGGACGTTGCCGATTTCATCGAGCGCGGCCGGCGCTTCTTCCAGAAGGATGAGGGCCTGGAACTGGCCTTCACCGCCGAGCCCAAGATCGATGGTCTTTCCGCCTCGTTGCGTTACGAGGATGGAGTTTTCGTGCAGGGCGCCACGCGCGGCGATGGCACGGTCGGCGAGGATATCACCGCCAATCTCAGGACCATTGCCGATATCCCGCAGCAGTTGACGGGGTCGGGCTGGCCGGAGGTCATCGAAATCCGCGGCGAGGTCTATATGACCTATGCGGAGTTCCAGGCGCTGAAGGAGCGTTCGGCCGCCATTGGCGGACAGGACTATGTCAATCCGCGCAATACTGCCGCCGGTTCGTTGCGCCAGAAGGACCCGTCGGTCACCGCCAGCCGCAACCTCAAGTTCTTCGCCTATGCCTGGGGCTATACCACCGCCGATCCGGCGCCGACCCAGTTCGAATCCGTGCAGAAATTTGCCGAATGGGGTTTCAAGATCAGCCCGCTGATGGAGCGCGCCAAGTCGGTCGAGGAGCTGATCGCCCACTATCACCGGATCGAGGAGCAGCGCTCTTCGCTCGGCTACGATATCGACGGCGTGGTCTACAAGGTCGACCAGCTCGAATTGCAGCGCCGCTGGGGTTTCGTCACCGGCGAACCGCGTTGGGCCGTGGCCCACAAGTTCCCCGCCGAGCAGGCCACGACAAGGGTCCGCGACATTGAAATCCAGGTGGGACGCACCGGCACCCTGGCGCCCGTGGCGCGCCTCGACCCGGTCAGCGTCGGTGGCGTCACCGTAGTCAATGTGACTCTTCACAACGAGGACTATATCGCCGGGCGCGACAGCAATGGTATGCCGATCCGCGAGGGCAAGGATATCCGCATCGGCGACACCGTGACCATCCAGCGTGCCGGCGACGTCATTCCGCAGATCGTCGACGTGTTGATCGAGAAGCGCCCGGCCGACGCCCAGCCCTATGTCATGCCGCATACATGCCCCGTCTGCGGATCCCCGGCCACGCGCGAGATCAACGAGAAGACCGGCAAGGAGGATTCGCGCCGCCGCTGCACGGGCGAGCTGATCTGTCCGGCCCAGGCGGTGGAGAGCCTCAAACACTTCGTGTCGCGTGGCGCCCTCGATATCGAAGGGCTCGGCGCTGAAAATATCGAGCTCTTCTTCGCCAAGGGTCTGGTGAAGACCCCTGCCGATATCTTCAAGCTCAAGGACCGCCGCCCGGACGTTCAGCAGGCGCTGGCCGAACGGCGCGAGGAACAGGCCCGCGCCCGCGAGGCAGCAACCGGCAAGACGCGCAAGAACGTGCGCTCGGTGGAAGACCGGAACTATGAGGGTCTCGACAAGCTCTTCGCTGCCATCGACGCAAGGCGGGAGCCGGAACTCGACCGCTTTATCTTCGCTCTCGGCATCCGCCATATCGGCGAGACCACGGCGGCTGTGCTGGCGCGCACCTTTTCCAGCATCGGCGAACTCAGGGCCAGCGGGCTGGAGGCAGCCAAAGCCGGTGGCGGCCTGCACGATGTCTTCCCTTCGGTAAACGGGCTGGGTGACACGGTCTGGGAGGCGCTGCGGGATTTCTTCGACAACCCTCGCAATGTCGCTGCACTGGACGATCTGCTCACCGAGGTCCGTCCAAAAGACTATGTCGTCACCATCTCCGCCGACAGCCAGGTGGCCGGCAAGACCGTGGTGTTCACCGGCACGCTTGAGAAAATGTCCCGCTCGGAGGCCAAGGCCATGGCTGAACGTCTGGGCGCCAAAGTTGCCGGTTCGGTTTCGGCCAAAACCGACATTCTGGTGGCGGGGCCGGGGGCCGGCTCCAAGCTCAAGACGGCACAGGACCTGGGTGTCGAGGTCATCAGCGAGGACGAATGGTTCGCGCGCGTCGGCAAGTAGCGGGGCGAAATCCAATATAGTAGGCTCACCCCCGCCGGGGTGGCTTGCTGGGCCGGGTGGTGCAACTGCGTGGAGCTCGGCACATTTGGGAGAATGCAATGCGCAGTCTTTTTGGCGCGGCCTTGGCCGCGATTTTCGTGCCGAGCTTTGCCTTGGCCAGCCCTGCCGGTGACCAGCTGCCCGACCTGCTCTATGCGGGCACCGCCGGCGAAAATCGCGCCCTTTATGACGAGCAATGCGCCCAGATGCATATGGATGCCTGCTTCGGCCTTGGCGTGATCGACCTGATCGGCGCTGTCGAGGGGCTGTCGCAAGGCTTCTACCGGCATGGCGCGGCGATGCCCAACGCTCCGGCCGCGGCCCTGCTGTTCGGTATGGATGGCGGGATGGAATCATCGCCGGCCAATCCAAATCCGGAGCCGCTGGACTACGACCAATTGCGGGCCATCCTGGAGACCTTTGTCACCACGCTCGACACGGCACACAAGAACTTCGAAACCGCCGCCATCGGCGGTGACTTCGTTGTCGCTATCGACGTGCTGCGCGTGCGCCTCGATCTGGATGGCGACGGCGAGGCGGCCGAGGGAGAAACCCTGGGCAGCCTGATTTCTGCCAACGCCGCCATACCGCAGGGCAAGACCAAGGGCGGAAAGACTGCGGCCGCAGACGGGACCATCGGCTTCGACCCGGCCGACGCCTATTGGTTTGCCGGCTACACGCAAGTGGCGGCCACGCCGGTCGACCTGCTGCTGGCGCATGACTTTTCCGAGTTGTTTGCCGCCATTGGGCATCGCCTGTTCCCGGAGGCCGGCCTGCCGATGCAAGACTATTCACGTGGCGGGACGCTGATGATGGACCCGGATACCGACACCTTTATTGCCGACATTGTCGCCGGCATTCACACGTCGGACTTCCCGATAGTGGATGGCGACCGCTTCAAGGGTGTGCTTGCCCGCATGCAGAAAGTCACGGCGCTTTCGCGGTTGAGCTGGGAGGAAATCCTAGCCGAAACCGATGACAATCGGGAACTGGTTCCGTCGCCGGCGCAGACATCGCTGGTGCCCGACCGGGAGGTGACCGACGAGGTCGTTGCCGCCTGGATGGACACGTTGGACACGGTGGACCAGATCCTGGCTGGCGAACTCCTGATCCCGCATTGGCGTTTCCGGCAGGGGTTCAACCTGAAACTCTTCTTCGACACTGCCACGGAGACCGATCTTGTCATGCTGCTGACCGGTCATGGCGCCTTGCCCTATCTCGGCGATGGCCCGGTTGCCGACCGGGAGAGCTTTGCCGCCGGCAACCAGGTCTTCGGCGACAGCTGGCCCGACTTCATCGCTTGGTTTAATTGATGCGCATCGTCCTCGCCCTGCTTGCCCTGCTGCTGGCCACGCCCGCGTGGTCGGCGCCCATTCCCGTCTTCGACAGCCCCGAAGCGCTGCTGCAGGCTGTCTATGACCAGATCGAAGCCTCCGAGGACTGGGAGAACTTTGATTTCGATGCCGCCTTTGACGAGCAGGAGGCTTTCTCCTCCCGCCTGACCTCGTTGCTCAATGAGGCCAACGAGAAATTCTACGCCACCGGCGACGAGATGGGGGCGCTCGATTTCTCGCCCTTCATCAACGGCCAGGATTCGGGCGGCATGGACTTTTCCATCGGCGAGGCCAAGACCAAGGGTGACCGATCGGTCATTGCGGTGGATATCGCCATCGAGGGCGCGCCCTGGCACGAGATCACCTTTCACCTCGTCGACGAGGGCGACGCCGGTTGGAAGGTCGATGATATTCTCCTGCCCATGGGCGACGCGGAAGGGACCTGGAGCCTGGCCGAATATCTCGCCGATCCGGCCCTGCCTTAGCTCGCCGCGCACAATCATTGCCTCTTGCGCATAGCGCGAGTTGCAAGACCTCCCGTTCCGGGGCCGCTAAATCAGCCGGATCGATACGGGAGAGGTTGATGCGGCATCTTGCTATTGCACTGGGTCTGTTGATTGCCATGTTGGCTGGGGTACAGGCCCAGACGGATCATTTCGCCGGCAATGACAGGGTGAGGCTGCATGTGCAGGTCACGCTGGACGGCAGTGACCGCAAGAACCTGCCCAATGGCGTCGAATGGTTCGCCATCACCGCCCACCGCGAACTCGATCTTGTCTATTCCCTGGTCGATGTCGGCATGGATGGCGTGCCCATCGTGGGCGGGCCGCGCGAAGGCGCCGTGCCGCCTGAAATGCTCGACCTTGAGTCGAGGCTCGCAGATTGCGGCGATAACCAGGTCTGCCTGGCTGGGGTCATGATGCAGTTCGCCCAGAGCGGGCAGGGCGGCGCCAACCCCTTTGAGGCGATGACAGGCATGCAGCCCGGCCGTTATCGCAATTTTTCGGGAGACCGGGCCGGCACGTGCGCCACCGGGACGGTTGCCGTCTCTGACTTGCTCGAAGGCGTCGTTATCCCGCCGCCCAATCCGGCCGTTGCCTACAACTTCACCCGGAAGGGGCAGATCGACCTGCCCCAGTCGAACGCAGTCATGACCGACGCAGTCTGCGGCGCCGAGGCAACGCTCGATCTGGTGACCGGGGCGGTCAGCCTCCGCCTGCCGCTGGGCCAGGTGAGCGTGCCAGTCACCATGGGACCAGGCGCCTTCACCCATGAGAGCGCCGTCTCTTTTGCCGAGGGCGCAAAGCCGCTGGAACT
>CBFGPB010000218.1:0-4834 GCA_965650545.1 uncultured Devosia sp.
CGCCTTGCGCGCGAGGGAACTGCACCGAACAGCCCCAAGGCCCTGCTTGCCCGCCTGGGAGCACCCACAGTCGACTGGGCTGACAAGCTTGATGAGGACCCCTTCGCCAACCTCAATACGCTGGACGACCTCGTCGCCTTGGCGCGCCGGGCCGGCAGAACGGGACTGTGACGACTTATTCACATGGCGTGACATTTGGGCTTGGCAAACCGGATCAGTTTGGGTACACGGACCTCGCCTTCGCCAAGAGGGCGCACGAAAGTGTTCCGCGATAGCTCAGTTGGTAGAGCGTTCGACTGTTAATCGAATGGTCGCTGGTTCGAGTCCAGCTCGCGGAGCCATTTCCTCCCAAATGCCTGAAATTTGTGCACGGGGCGATTGCTCTTCCGCGCCCGGTGGCGTAGGACGGCAATTAACCGTTCATTCAAGCGATTTCCATGACCACGATTGCCGCCCCAACTGTGCCCGAGGCGCAGCGCACCGCCCTGTCCATCATTTTGTGCGTAAGCGGGGCGCATCTGCTCAACGACCTGCTGCAATTCCTGCTGCCAGCGCTCTATCCGTTGCTCAAGGAAAATTACGGCCTCTCCTATTTCCAGATCGGGATGCTGACCCTGGGCCAGCAGATCACCGCCTGCCTGCTGCAGCCGATTTTCGGCCTGTCAGGCGATCTCAAACCCAAGCCCTACTGGCTGGCCCTGTCGATGGCCATCGTCGCTGCTGGCGTGGCCATGCTCGCGGCGGCGACCGGATTCTGGCTGCTGTTTTTCGCGTCCATTGTCATGGGCACCGGATCCGCCATATTCCACCCGGAAGCCTCTCGCGTGGCGCGCATGGCATCGGGCGGAAAGCTCGGCTTTGCGCAGTCGCTGTTCCAGGTCGGGGGTAATGTCGGCACGGCGCTTGGGCCGCTGGCCGCCGCGCTTATTCTGCTGCCGCTGGGCCAATCGAGCATTTTCTGGTTCCTGATCGTCGCGATGCTGGGACTCGCCGTTCTGGGCTATGTCGGGCGCTGGTTTGCCGAACATCAAAGACAATCGGCATCACGTCCGGCCGCAGCCATCAAGAAGCCCGTGCTGTCCCGCCAGCGGCTGATAGTCGCCTTCGCGGTGATCGGCGCGCTGCTGCTCAGCAAGTTCATCTACATCGAGGGGCTCAAGAGCTATTACGCCTTCTTCCTCATCGAGAAATTCGCTCTCTCGGCGCAGGAAGCGCAGTATTACCTCTTTGCATTCCTGGGTTCTGTTGCGGCCGGCACCTTTATCGGGGGACCGGTCGGTGACCGCTACGGCCGGTTGGCGGTGATCTGGGTATCGATCCTGGGCGCCCTGCCCTTCACCTTGGCCCTGCCCTATCTCGACCTGTTCTGGACCTGCGTGATGAGCATCATGGTGGGCTTGATCCTCTCCTCGGCCTTTTCGGCCATGGTGGTCTATGCCCAGGAACTGGTGCCGGGGAAAGTCGGCATGATTGCCGGTTTCGTCTTCGGTTTTGCCTTTGGCATCGGCGCCCTGGGGGCGGCCGCCATGGGGGGCCTCGCCGACTGGATCGGGATCATCCCGGTGTTCCAGATTTGCGCCTTCCTGCCCGCGCTGGGTATTCTCACCATCCTGCTGCCCAAGACGGCAGAACTTCACCCGGAAAGGATCGCGGCATGAGCAGTGGCATGGACGCCGACAATGAGAGCCAGATCACGCTGACGCGGACAATAGGCGCCCATGTCTCGGACGTGTTCGCAGCGTGGACGGACCCTGCCCTGATCGAACAATGGGAGGCCGACGAGGCCGAGTTCGATGCCTTCGAGGGGGGGCAATACCGCTTCGTCACCTTCGCCGAGGACGAAGATGAGGCCGACCACGAAGTGAGTGGCGAAGTGCTGACCTTCATCGAAGACGAGCGGCTGGTGCTTTCGTGGATTCACAAGGGCGATGAGGACGACGGCGAGCTGATCTTCGTGCTGGACGTCGCCTTCAAGGCACTGGGCGAGGACAGCACCATAATTACGCTGACCGAACGTGGCCTGCCGCACGCCGATGCGCAGACCCGCATCTTCTCCATGGAGGCCTGGAGCGCTGCGCTCGAAGAACTGGCCGAGCTGATGGAATAGGGCTGAACCGGTTGCCTGGCAGGCTCGTAGTGACCAGGATGCCCGGAGGTTCACCTTGTCCACTGCCCTGGTCTGGCTGCGCAATGACCTGCGCCTTGCCGACAACCCCGCCCTGAGAGCCGCTTGCCGGGACCATGACCGGGTCTTGGCCCTCTACGTACACGAGACGGATGAGGGCCTCCGGCCGATCGGGGCGGCTGCACGCTGGTGGCTGAACCGCAGCCTAGCCAGTGTCAGCGAGTCTCTCGCCAGAATTGGCGTCCCCTTGCTGGTCGAAACCGGCATTGCAGTTGACGTGGTCGCGGATGTTGCCGCGGACGCCGGGGCCGAGGCAGTTCACTGGAATCGTCGCTACGGTAAAGCGGAGCGTGACGTCGACGCGAGCATCAAGAGTGCATTGCGCGCCGGGGGCATCGACGTGCAGTCCCACCGGGGGAATGTGCTGGTCGAGCCGTGGCTCATCCAGACCGGGCAGGACAAGCCCTATTCTGTGTTCACGCCTTTCTGGAAGACGCTGAGGGAGATGGATATTGCCGCGCCCCAGCCGGCACCCGGCGAAGGACGCCCCCCGGTTCGGAACAAGACCGTCGACAGCGATTATCGCGAACCAAGCTGGGCAGGAAAGCTCTACCGTCACTGGTCCATCGGGGAAGACGCCGCCATGGAGCGGCTCGTCGGGTTTCTCGAAGAGAGACTGGCGGATTATCCGGAAGGGCGGGACTTTCCGGCACGCGACGTCACCTCGCGCCTATCCCCGCATCTCCGCTTCGGCGAGATCAGCACGCGGCAGATCTGGCACGCGGCACAGGCGTACGCCCAAGCGCACCACGACAAAGCCGGTGAGGTCGACAAGTTTCTGTCTGAATTGGCCTGGCGGGACTTCAGCTATCACCAGCTCTATCATCGCCAGGACATTGCCCAAGTTCCCATGCAGCCGAAGTTTTCAGGTGTCAAATGGCGGCACGCGCCGGCGCAACTGGATGCCTGGCGGAAGGGGCTGACCGGGATACCGATTGTCGATGCGGGCATGCGCGAGCTTTGGGAAACAGGCTATATGCACAACCGCGTGCGTATGCTTGTGGCCTCATTTCTGGCCAAGAACCTGCTCATCGACTGGCGCGAGGGCGAGCGCTGGTTCTGGGACTGCCTGTTGGATGCCGATGAAGCAAACAACCCGGCAAGCTGGCAGTGGGTAGCGGGAAGTGGTCTCGATGCCGCCCCTTACTTCCGCATTTTCAATCCCGTAACCCAAGGCGAACGGTTCGATGCGGCGGGGGATTACGTGCGGCATTGGGTGCCCGAACTGTCCAGGCTGCCGGCCAAGCATATCCATGCACCAGGCGAGGCGCCGGAAGGTGAACTGGAAGAGGCCGGGATCGTGCTCGGCAAGACTTATCCGCGGCCCATAGTCGACCTCAAGGCGACGCGGCAAAGGGCCCTGGATGCGTTCGCAGCGCTCGGCGCGGCGGATGGGCAGTGAGGGAACGAAAAACCATTCCAATGGGACCGACCTGCGCGACCAGCCCTTGCGCCGGGCCGGACGAACAAGAAAAGGCCTGCCGATCCCACCGCATACAGCTTGCAGGGTCTGGCCTGCGCCCCTACGATAAGTGACTGATCTATCTGACTTTGCCCGCTTTCCCGGCAAGGTTTCCTGCGCAATCGGGCGCGACACAAGCAGAATCCGAGCATGGCCAAGCACGAAGACCTTATCTCCGCCATCGGCAATACGCCGCTGATCCGTCTCAACCGCGTTTCCACGCTGACCGGATGCGAGATTTGGGGCAAGGCCGAGTTCCTCAATCCGGGCCAATCGGTGAAGGACCGGGCAGCGCTTTTCATCATCCATGACGCGGTGAAATCGGGTCGGCTGAAGCCGGGGGGTACTATTGTGGAGGGAACGGCCGGCAATACCGGCATCGGACTGACGCTGGTCGCCAATTCGTTGGGCTTCAAGACGGTTATCGTCATCCCCCAGACGCAGAGCCAGGAAAAGAAGGACGCGTTGCGCCTGTATGGCGCCGAGCTGATCGAGGTTCCGGCCAAGCCCTATCGGAACCCCAACAACTATATCAAGGTGTCCGGACGGCTGGCCGAGAAGCTCAATGCCGAATTGCCTAATGGGGCCATCTGGGCCAACCAGTTCGACAATGTCTCCAACCGCCGCGCTCACGTCGAGACCACCGGTCCCGAAATCTGGCAGCAGACCAATGGCCGCGTCGACGGCTTTATTTGCGCTGTCGGGTCGGGCGGTACGTTGGCCGGCGTGGCCGAAGCCCTGCGGTCGCGCAACCCCGGCATCAAGATTGGCCTGGCCGATCCGGAAGGGGCTGCGCTCTACGAGTACTATGCTCATGGCGAGCTGAAGTCGTCGGGCGACTCGATCACCGAGGGCATCGGCCAGGGCCGCATCACGGCCAATCTGGAAGGGCTCAAGGTCGATATGCCCTATCGCATTCCGGATAGTGAGGCCCTGCCCTACATCTATGATCTACTGGCCCATGAGGGCCTGTGCCTCGGCGGTTCGAGCGCCATCAACATTGCCGGGGCGGTGCGCATGGCGCGCGACCTCGGGCCCGGCAAGACCATCGTCACCGTGCTCTGCGATTACGGCAACCGCTATGCCAGCAAGATCTTCAACCCCGACTTCCTGCGCAGCAAGAGCCTGCCGGTGCCGCCCTGGATGGAAGATCGTACGCCGATCGACATTTCGAGCGTGATGGAACC
>CBFGPB010000219.1:0-4820 GCA_965650545.1 uncultured Devosia sp.
GCCACCAGCGTTTCCAGCGTCGGCAGGAAGGCCGCGATGCCGCAGGCAACCGCCGTCGCCCCCAGCGCGTAGAGGATATTGGCGCCCAGGGCCCCGGTATCGGCCGCGGCGAAGCCCTTCAGCCGCTCAGCCTCCTCCGCTGTGATCCGGCCGGATTTGACCAGCGCATCGAGATCGAGCGTGACCTTCATTGCCTCACCTCCCCCGCAAGTGGGCCAAGGCTAGAACAACCGCTCGATTCTGCCCACAGCCCGCCACACCTGCACTGGCCGCATGGTAACAATCTTTCATCGGCACTTGCCGATGAAAGGCAAAAGTTGCATCTAGGGCAACGATCACCTGACCCAGCCGGCCAAGGAAATTTCATGTCCAAGCTCTTTTCGCCTGTCGCCCTGCGCGGCCTCACCCTGCGCAACCGCACCGTCGTCGCCCCGATGTGCCAATATTCCGCCATCGACGGCTTCGCCAATGACTGGCATTTCGTGCATCTGGGGCGCTTCGCCCTTGGCGGTTTCGGCCTGGTGATCGTCGAGGCGACCGGCGTCCTGCCCGAGGCGCGCATTTCCTATGGCGACCTTGGCCTGTGGAAGGACGAGCATATCGCCCCCCTCGCCCGCATCGTCGATTTCCTCCACGCCAATGGCGCCGCCGCCGGCATCCAGCTCGCCCATGCCGGCCGCAAGGCGTCTACCCCGGTCACCTGGCACACGGCCGAAGACCTCGCCACCGAGGAAGGCCGCCGGGAGCGGGGCTATGAGCACTGGCAGCCTGTCGCGCCCAGCGCCGAATCGCATGATCCGAACAATCCCGATTTCCAGGTCCCCACGGCTCTGGACGCGGACGGCATCCGTCGGGTCATCGACGGCTTCGTCGCCGCCGCCAAGCGCGCCGAAAAGGCTGGCTTCGACACGGTGGAAATCCATGCCGCCCACGGCTACCTGCTCAACCAGTTCCTGAGCCCGCTCGCCAATCACCGCACTGACCAGTATGGCGGCAGCCGCGAGAACCGCATGCGCCTCGTGCTCGAAGTGGCCGAGGCCGTCCGCGCCGCCTGGCCCGCCGACAAGCCGCTTTTGGCCCGCCTCTCGGTCAGCGACAATGCGCCGGGCGGCTGGACGCCGGAGGACAGCGTGGTGCTCGCCCGCGAACTCAAGGCACGCGGCGTCGATGCCATCGATTGCTCCAGCGGTGGCCTCGCCCAGGGGCGCATCGCGTCCACCGCCGCCTATCAGGTCCCCTTCGCCAAGACCGTGCGCGATGGCGCCGGCATTCCGACCATGGCCGTTGGCCTCCTGGGCGATGTGCAGGCGGCAGAAGCCATCCTCCAGTCGGGGGAGGCCGATTTCATTGCCCTGGCCCGCGGCGCCCTCGACGACCCCAACTGGGCCGTCCATGCCGCCCGTGTGCTCGATGGCGAATACACCCTCTGGCCGGTGCAGGCGCGTCGCGTTGCTGGACGCGACCAGGTCCTCGGCCTGCGCGGCTGATTTTCCCGGTAAGGCCACAGGGCGAACCAAATTTCGCCCCGATGTCCCGCTCAACCTTGCGGCCTGCTTCGCCGAGCACCAAGTGAGGCAGGCTGCAGGAGAGACAAAATGGATACCAAAGCCGCCATCCTCGCCCTCATGACCATGTGGGGCGTCGGCACCTGCACCGCCGTACCGGCCCTCGCGCAGGAGACCGAGCCGGCCGCCGAGGAAGCGGCAAGCGGCGAGAACAATCTCCTGCTCAACCGCGTCTGGGTGAAGGACGGCGATGCCTCCGCCCTGCCCGGCGTCATGCACATCTTCCTCGCTGATGGCACCATGGTCAGCGACAGCTGCTGGGAGACCTATCGCCTCTCGAACTGGAGCCAGGTTTCCGAGACAGCAATCTCATGGGACGAGGACGGCATGACCATCAATGCCGACATCTATTCCCTGACCGAGACCGAACTGGTTCTAAACCTCAAGCTGGTCGGCGGCGACGAGGAACAGCGCTTCGTGCCCGCCACCGCACCCTATGTGTGCCCGGACATGCCCAAATGAGACGCCTGGTGCTAACAGTGTGCTAGCAAATTCGGCCTCAGATGATGACCTGAGTGCCGATTTCGACCACGCGACCCGTCGGAATGTGGAAGTATTCGGTCGCGTCGCTGGCATTGCGCGCCAGTCGAATGAACAGTCGATCCTGCCAGAACCGCAATGGACCGGTCTTCTGTCCCAGTTTCAAAGAGCGGCGCGACAGGAAGAACGAAGTTGACATGATGTCGAACTTCCAGCCCAACTTGCGCGCCAGCGCCAATGCCTTGGGAATATTGGGCGTCTCCATGAAGCCGAACGTCACGACCACGCGGAAAAACAGCTCGTTATAGGCGTCGATCGTCACCTTTTCGTCGTCCGGCACCCGCGGCGAGGTTGAAGTCCGGACCGTCAGGATGACGTTCTGCTCGTGTAACACCTTGTAATGCTTGAGAGAATGCAGCAAGGCGGTCGGCGCCCCCTCGACATCCGAGGTCAGGAATATAGCCGTTCCCGGCACGGTCGTCGGCTTCTTCTTGGACAGGTTCTCGACAAGAAATTCGAGCGGAACTTCATCCTTGCGGGTCTTTTCCGAAAGGCGCCGACGCCCAGCCATCCAGGTCGCCATGATGAAGACCAGTAAGGTGGCTACCACGGTCGGCACCCAGCCGCCCTGGGTGAACTTGGCGAGGTTGGCTATGAAGAAGCCCAGGTCGATCAGTCCGAGCGGGATGACAACGGCCAGCGCCGAGACCAGTTTCCAGCCCCAGATGCCGCGCATGACGATGAACAGCAGAATGGCAGTCACCAGCATTTCGCCGGTCACGGCGATACCATAGGCCGCGGACAGGCCGCTCGAGCTGCCAAAGCCGATCACCAGGGCTGCGACGGCGATGAACAGCATCGTGTTCACCTGCGGCATGTAGATCTGCCCACTCTGGGTCTCTGATGTGTGCAAAACATTGAGGCGCGGCAACAGGTTGAGGTTGGTCGCCTGCCGCGCCAGCGAGTAAGCGCCTGAGATGACCGCCTGGCTGGCGATGACCGTTGCCATGGTGGCGAGGATCACCATGGGGATGCGCGCCCATTCGGGCTGCATCAGGAAGAACGGGTTCTCCGCAGCGTGCGGATGGGCCAGCACGAAAGCGCCCTGCCCGAAATAGTTCAGCAGAAGGCACGGAAAGACGATGATCAGCCAGCCCATGACGATGGGCTTGCGGCCGAAGTGCCCCAGGTCAACATAGAGAGCTTCCGCACCGGTCACGGCGAGGAAGACCGCGCCCAGGACGACCAGGGCGATGCCCGTGTGGTTGACGACAAAGGCAAGCCCATAGATAGGGTTGATGGCGAAAAGGACTTCAGGCGCCTCGCTGATATGGACGGCGCCCGATACGCCGAGCGACAGGAACCAGATGGCGGTAATCGGGCCAAACACGGCCGCCACCTTGCCGGTGCCAAAGCGCTGCACCATGAACAGCGCAATGATGATCAGCAGGGTGATGGGGACAATCCACCGCGTCAGGCGCGGCTCGACCACCTGCAGACCCTCGACGGCGGAAAGCACCGAAATGGCGGGGGTAATGATGGCATCGCCGAAAAACAGTGCGGCGCCGACCAGACCCAGCGCCAGCACAATCCCGCGATTGGATTTGACCGCCTTGCGCGCGAGCGACATCAGCGAGAGCGTGCCGCCTTCACCATTATTGTCGGCCCGGAGCACGAAGCCCACATACTTGACCGTCACGATCAGTGTCAGTGCCCACACGATCAGGGAGAGAAGACCCAGCACTTCATCGAAGCCTGCGACCGTCTGACCACCATGGGTGGTGGCGTGCAGAGCCTCGCGGAAAGCGTAGAGCGGGCTGGTCCCGATATCGCCGAAGACAACCCCGAGCGCCCCAAGAACGAGGATCGGCAGGCTGGTTCTTGCGTGTCCGGCCTGGTCGGTCGCAACGTCACCGGCCTGGCGGCCGGCAGTTTCCGTATGCGTCATGAGCTTTGGGGCTCTCGCTGTTTCAGGGCGGGCGCCGCTATACACCCGCCACCCGTCACAGACAACACCCGTTGACCCGAATAGTTCAAAAGCGGTCAAGGGTCGCCCGTTTCCGGACAACCCTTGACTGGCAAACGAGGACTTGGAGGTCTTCGGATTATTCGGCCGCTTCTGCGACCTGCTCGGCGTCTTCCTCGCGGGCAGCCTTGGCCGCAGTGCCCCACCAGACAAGCTGGTCCAGCATGTCCTTGGTCGAGTTGGCAATCGAGCCTTCGATATCGGCCAGGGTCTTGGTGCCGCCGAAACCGGGGTGGACCGACATAAAGTCAGCGCCAGCAATGTGCACGGCCGACCGGGTCGAGACCATCTGCAGTTCGATGCCAATGGTGCGCAGGTTTTCGATGGCACGGGCAGCGCCGACAGTGCCGTAACCCACAGCACCGAAGGCCTTCTTGTTCCAGTTGGTATAGGCTTGGTCGATGGCGTTCTTCAGCGCACCAGTGATGGCACGGTTGTACTCGGCGACCACGAAGATGAAGCCGTCGAACTCGGAAATCTTGTTCTGCCAGCGAACAGCCTCGGCGTTCTGCGACGGCATCCAGGCATTGGAAGCCATCTCGTCGAAGAACGGCAGGTCGAAGTCGCGCAGGTCGACGATCTCGGCCTGGATTTCCGGGCGTGCATTCGCCTTTTCGAGGATCCACTTGGCGGGAATCTCGCCAAAACGGGTGGGGCGGGTGGACGAGATGATGACGCCGATCTTGAGCTTGGACACTGAATGCCCTCCTTGGTAACAAATCGTAACTGAGGCGATATATGTGCCTGTC
>CBFGPB010000220.1:0-4784 GCA_965650545.1 uncultured Devosia sp.
ATCGTCAATGTCAGTGGCGGTGCAATTGCCATTGGACACCCCATCGGCGCCTCCGGCGCGCGCATTCTCGTCACCCTGCTGCATGATCTGAAGCGCAATGGTCTCAGCAAGGGCCTCGCCACCCTTTGCATCGGCGGGGGCATGGGCGTGGCCATGTGCGTCGAGGCCTGAGGGAACCCGGGCACAGGGACGAGCCCGGACCCGAGCCCTGCGCGCCGTTGAGAGACGGCGCGCCGGAACAGGCGTCACCCTGCGGCAGCTAGGACGCTGCCAGCGCCAGTGGATCGGCGCCGAACAGGGCGGCATGTCCTCCCCACAGCAGCCAGATCGTCGCAAGCGCCGCCGCCAGCAGCGCTCCCAGCATTGGCCCGTCGAACCGAAGTCGGGCACGACCGGACAGGATTGCGGCAAACGGCAGAATCGACGTTGTCGCGGCCATGTCGGACCATGCGACGCCCAGCCGCCGTCGTCCGCGACGCTCGGCCATGAGAATGCCCAGCGCCGCAAACAATCCCAGCGCACCGAACAGCATCAGGCCGCGCATATCGCCATTGGCGACTACATGGCCGCCCGCCCAGAGGATGAAGCCCCAGAGCACCGGGTGGCGCGTAATGGCGACGATGGCGCCCGGAAGCGCCTCTCCCCTGCGAAAGGTGATGGAAACCGGATTGGGGCTGCAAAGACCGGCAACGAGCAGAAAGAGAGCCACCGGCGTGAGGACCAGCGCGATCCAGGCCTGCCAGGCGGCAGGCGGCCAGATCTCGACATAATCGAGGTTGAAGGCCGCGTAGAACACCCAGGTCAGGCTGGCGAGAGATGCGAGAGAGTAAAGCGCCAGGTAGAGCCCTCGTCCCAGTCGTGTGACGAGGATCTGCCGGATGGACGGGATGGCGGGCACGGAATGCAGCGCAAGGAACAGTCCCATGGCGGCAAGAAACTGGGGCACTGTAGCGATCCTCTGGTTGCATGAACGCGACACCGCAGGCTGCAGCTGGCGCGTGGCGCCTCGGCCTTTGTACAGCGAACCTAAGGACGCCGGACACCCGTGACTTTGCTCTGGATCAAGGTCCGATGGGAAGGCAGCGCCATAATCAATAATTGGGTATTTGCGCTGCAGCAAAGTCTTCGGGCGGAAAGCTTTCTAGCCTTTCAACATCCAGGCGATCGGTCGCCGCCTGGCCAGCGCGTTTCTCGCGGCCGGGACAGTGAAATGACAAACACCACAGACCTTGCCTCCATCGACGTCCGCACCATTCCGCCGCGCGAACGGCACCCGAGAATTTTCGCCATGGCCAACGCCCTCGACGTGGGCAAGAGCTTCATCATCATCAACGACCACGATCCCCGCCCGCTCCACTACCAGTTGCAGGCCGAGTATCCCGGCCAGTTTTCCTGGACCTACCTCGAGACTGGCCCCGAGGTCTGGCGGGTGGAACTGGGCCGTCAGGCCCGGGTCTGAACCCTGCCTGGGGGCAGTCGGTAGGCTCGCCCCCATTGCGGAGAAATCGAACATGCAGATGGCGACGATATCGCGTTGGACGCTTCCCTTTTTCAGTTGCGCGCTCGCGGCGCTGGTGACGGCGCTCGGACTGATGGCGCTGGGCCTGGGCTATCCATTCGAGGCAATGATGGCGCCCCGCACCCTGGTCGTCGTGCATCTTGTGGCCATTGGCTGGCTCAGCCTGCTCATCCTCGGGGCGCTGCTGCAGTTCCTGCCCGTGCTGGTCGGACGCGAGCTGGCCTGGCCAAGACTGGCTCCGATAGTGCTGGCATTGCTTGTCGCCGGCCTCACCCTGCTCCTTCTCGGTTTCCTGGCGCTCGACGGTCTCCCGCTCGCCTCGCCCGACCTCTTGCCGCTCGGCGGCCTCCTGCTCCTTCTCGGATTTTGTAGTGCCGCGGCCATGCTCCTCGCGACACTACTTCGCGCCAGGACGTTCCCGCTGCCGGCGGGCTACCTGGCCCTGGCGCTGATCAGCCTGCTGGTGGCAGCCATGCTGGGCGAGACACTGGCCAGCGTGCTCTCAGGTCTTGTCGGCGGCGAATTTTCCGTTGCCCTGGTCTCCCATGGCGTGCCCCTGCACGCCGCGTTCGGTCTGGGCGGCTGGCTGACCCTGGCCGCCATCGGGGTGAGCTACCGGCTCCTGTCGATGTTCCTCATCGCTCCCGAACGCAAGGGTCGGCTGACCCTGGCGGTCTTCGGGAGTGGCGCCATCGCCCTTGCCGTCCTGGTGGGTGCGCTGTTCGTCCTCATGGCCACCAATGCACCCTGGTCATGGGGGTTGGCCGTGGCCGGGATTGCCGCCACCTTGTCGACCTGTGCCTACCTGGTCGATATGGCGGCGCTCTATCGATCACGCCGGCGCGTCGGGATCGAACTTCATCTCTCCGGCGCGAGGGCGGCCATGGCCATGCTGGGTCTCGGCGCCTGCCTCATGGTCTTCGCCCTCTGGTCGGGCAGGGAAACGGCGCTGGCAGCCGCCATCCATGTGCTCGCCCTGGGCTGGCTGGGCGGGCTCGGCCTGGCCATGCTCTACAAGATCATTCCATTCCTGACCTGGCTCGAATGCTTCGCCCCCCATATGGGTCGCATGGTCACACCACGGGTGCAGGATCTGGTTCGGGAAAGCCGGGCGGCCCCGGTGTTCATTCTCTATTTTGCCGCCGAGTTGGCCAGCGCCTCCAGCCTCGCTTTCGAACTCCACCAGGCCTTCCGCGCGGCCAGCGCGATGCAGTTGCTCGGGGTGATGCTGCTTGTTCGCCAATATTACCGGGCAAGGCGCCTGGCCGATATGCCCCTGCCCTGGCTGGAACACCCCAGGCCGCGCCTGCTTTGGCCATCCACGAAAAACAGGAGCCTTGCATGACCGACGCACTGGAATTGGATGTGCGCCCCATCCTGCGCAATGGCGGTGAACCCTTTGGTGCCATCATGGGCGCGGTCGGCGCCCTGGCGCCCGGCCAGCCGCTCAGGCTTTTGGCCACATTCCGCCCCGAGCCACTGTTCACCGTCATGGCAGCGCGGGGCTTCGGCTATGAGGCCAGACCCCTTGCAGGCGGAGACTGGGAGGTGCTCTTCACCCCGCTATCGGGGCCCGAAGCGGGCAATGCCTCCCGGGCCGAGGACCCCGACTCATGGTCCGATCCGGTCCATTATCTCGATTGCACCGACATGGACCCGCCCGAGCCCATGGTGAAAATCCTGGCGCAACTCGAAGCCATGGCGGAGGGCGAGGTGATGTTCGCGCTGCTTGGGCGAGAACCGGTCTTCCTGTTCCCCGAACTGCAGTCGCGGGGCCATGCCTGGGTGGGCGATCTTGACGCCGAAGGCACCAGCTACCGGCTGATGATCCGGGCAGGCCGCCGGCCATGACGCCAACGCCGGGAATGGAGATCGAGGCCGCTATCCGGGCGGCGTTGCGCGGGGTCATCGATCCAGAACTTGGTCACAACATCGTCGATCTGGGCATGATTTATGAGATCGACGTGCAGGACCTTGGTCTGGTGCGGATCGTCATGACCACGACCACGCGCTTCTGCCCGGCAAGTGCTTTCCTGCAGGACGCGGTGGCCAGGGCCGCCAGCGCCGTAGAGGGCGTCACCGACGTGGAGGTGGAGTTGACCTACGATCCCCCATGGGACCCCGATCGCATGGCCCCCGAACTCGCTGCCCTGTTCTAGCCGCCGTGTTCGGGCCGGGGCTTTCGGCGCGTCAGCAAGGCCGGACTGTACTCAACCAGATAGAGCGCGAAAGCCATGATCCAGCACAGGCCGCTGACCGAGACCAGGATCACGTAGTGATCCGGCACGAACGTCGCACTTGGCCGCAGCGCGGCCGCGGCGACGAGGAAACCGTAGCTGATTGCCGTCAGCGGCGGGGCGGTCAGGCGCATTCCGGTATGGCCGCGCGTCGCCCGGCTCATGATGGCAAGCGTCATCAGGCCGATGGCGCCCACCGTGAGCACATGAAGGGCCGAAGCCGCATCGAGCACGCCCGATGGCACCAGCGCCACCGCAACGAAGCCGATCGGAATGGCGGCATAGGCCAGGTGCAGCACCAGAACCAGCTTCTCGTCCGCCGTTTGCCAGCCCTGCCAGCGGAGCAGCCGTGCCGCGTGCAAGACACCTGCCACCAAGGAGGCGGTCGCGGTGGCGAGGTGATCCGGCCAGACCACCCAAAGCCCGAGAGCGGCAAGGCCGACGAGCAGGGCTGCCGTGTCGAGGCGATCATAGGGTGCGGGCAGGCTGGTGACGTGCCGCTTGGCCAGCCAGTTGCGCGTGAAACTGGGCACAACCCGCCCCCCGACAATGCCGATCAGCATGACATAGGCCGAGACCGCCAGGCGGCTTGCCAGTCCGGTGTCACCGCCCCAGACGACCAGGGCGTGATAGCCGCCATTGGCGAGGGCCAGAGCCAGAACGGCGGCCAGCACCTTGAGATCACGCCACTTCCGGCCCGCCACCACTTCACGGAGACATATCGCGAAGAGCAAGGGCAGGAACAGGATATCGATGCCCAGCGACCAGCCCAGCCCCAGAAGGTCCGGCCAGATCAGGGCGAGGCGGCCGGCCAGCCAGGCGGCAAAGAGCATGGCCAGTGGGGCGCCCGAAACCGGCAGCCGTCCGGTCCAGTTGGGGATGGCCGTGAGGAGAAAACCGGCCAGGGCGGCGCTTGTGTAGCCGAACAGCATTTCATGGGCATGCCAGGCCGCGCCGCCATAGCCGGCGCCGACCGGAAGGCCCAGGGCGAGTTCCCCAATCCAGAGGCCCATGGAAAGCACGGCCCA
>CBFGPB010000221.1:0-4776 GCA_965650545.1 uncultured Devosia sp.
GCCGTGCCGGTCAGGAAGCACTCGTCGAACTGGCTCAGTTCCTCGGGCTTGATATGCCGCTCGGTCACGGTGAAACCATTTTCCTTGGCCAGGGCGATCAGCGTCTGGCGGGTAATGCCGTTGAGGAAGCAGTCCGGCGTCGGCGTGGTGATCTCCTTGCCCTTGACGAAGAACACGTTGGCGCCAGTCGCCTCGGCCACATAGCCCCGATAGTCCAGCATCAGCGCATCGGCAAAGCCATTGGCCATGGCCGCGTCCTTGGAGAGCGTGCAGATCATGTAGAGACCTGCCGCCTTGGCCGAGGACGGAATGGTCTCCGGGCTCGGGCGCTTCCACTTGCTCCATTCGAGGCGAATGCCCTTGAGCTTCTCCTCGACCGAGAAGTAGCTCGGCCACACCCAGGCCGCGATCGCGAGGTGAATCTTGTTGTTGCGCGCCGGCACCGAAAGCTCTTCCGAGCCGCGCCAGGCGACGGGGCGCACATAGGCGTCGACCAGGTTGTTCTTCTCCAGCACCAGCTGCTTGGCCGCCTCAATCTCGTCGACCGTATAGGGGAAGGGCTTCATGTCCAGCGTCGCGGCCGAGCGGATCAGCCGTTCGGTATGCTCGCGCGACTTGAAGATTTCGCCGCCATAGGCGCGCTCGCCCTCGAATACGGAGCTGGCATAGTGCAGGCCGTGCGTGAGCACATGAACCTTCACGTCCTTCCAGGGCTTGAGTTCGCCGTCAAACCAGATCCAGCCTTCGCGCTGGTCCATGGGCACGCCTGCCATCTTTCCTCTCCGAATTCATTATCAGCGCCAGCTCTTGGAGAACCGGCCGTTTTGTCAATCATGCATCAGGGTCATACCCTTGGCAAACCGGAACGGCTTTGGGATAAGACAACAGGACATCGTTGACGGAGAGACCATGCCAGCGGACCGAAAAAATGTCAACATGGCTGACATAAATTCCCTGGCAGAGCAGGCACATCTTCCCCTCGACATCATGGGGCTGTTCTTTTTCGCCTATCGTGACTTCACCGGTGACGCCGATGCCCTGCTCGAGAGGCAGGGCTTCGGACGTGCTCACCACCGTGTACTTTACTTCGTCAACCTGCGGCCCGGCATGCCGGTAGCCGACCTGCTCGACATTCTCAAGATTACCAAACAGAGCCTCGCGCGCGTCCTGCGCCAGCTTATCGACAATGGCTATGTCGAGCAGCGGACCGGCCATGCCGATCGGCGGCAGCGCCTGCTTTTTGCCACCGACAAGGGCCGCGAATTCTTCGGCCAGCTCTCGGTGACCCAGGCCAGCCGCATCGAGGCGGCCATCGCCGCTCTGCCCCCCGAGGCTGCACGGATCGTCCGCCGGTTCCTCGTCGGCATGGTCGACCCCATCGACCGGCCAGTGCTGGATCGGCTCAATCTCACGGCCAAGCTCTGAACCCCAGTGGAATTGTCATCGGGATCGGCTAACGGAAAAGGCCGCGGACGGACAGGTTTGATGCAGGTGTGGACGGCATGACGGCGCCTCTCTCACAATCGGTGGAAACCGGGCAGGCCCTTGCCCTGCTGGTCGACGCCCAGGTCCACATCCGCGCCGATCGCCTGACCGACGCCGCCGCGACCTATCGCTTGGCTCTGGCCGACCCCGCCCTTGAAGCCTATCCAGCGGCGCGCTGCGAGGCCTGTTCCAATCTCGGCGCCCTGATGCTGCACGACCTGCGCCTCGACACCTCGGCACCAGATGCGGGTCAGCGGCTGGATGATGCCCTTCAACTGCTGATCAACGCGCGTGCGGGCTATGGCCTTGTGGCAGGCGGCGGATTCCGGGTGACCAATGATACCAATCTGGCCCTCGCCTATTTCCTGCGCTACCAGTTGACCGGCCGCCACGGCGACCTGATCTCGGCGCATCTGGCGCTCGATGGTGCGGAGGCTCTTGTGGATTCCGGCGACGGGGACATGCGCGACTGGATCAGGTCGATCCGCGACACGCTGGTCGAGCATGTCGACCGCCGCCGTACCCCACGGTGAGGGCTAGCCGCGGCCCAGTTCCTCGCTGCGCTTGCGCGCCGCGTCGACCGCCCGGCCCATGAGCGGCGCCAACCCGTCATCGGCCATCAACACGCCGAGCGCTGCCGCCGTCGTTCCATTGGGCGAGGTCACGTTCTGCCGCAGCACGCTGGCCGGCGCCGGATCGGCCTCCATCAGCGCCGCCGCGCCGATCACGGTCTGCCGCGCCAATTGCATGGCCGTCGCCTCGGAGAGCCCCTGCGCGACGCCTGCCGCTGCCAGCGCCTCAACCAGGTTGAACACATAGGCCGGGCCGGAACCCGAGACCGCCGTCACCGCATCGAGGTCGCCCTCGGCCTCGAACCAGGCCACCTGCCCTGCTGCCGACAAAAGCGCATCTGTCGCCGCGCGGTCCTCCGCATCGACATCCGGACCGGCTACGGCGCCGGTGACACCCTTGCCGATCTGCGCCGGCGTATTGGGCATGGTGCGCACCACCCGTCCGGTCTCCAGACCCGCCGAAAGCTTCTCGATGGAAATGCCCGCCGCGATCGAGAGCACAAGCGTCTGCGGTCCCACTACGGGTTTGAGCCCCTCCATCACCGCCCCGATGATCTGCGGCTTGACCGCGAGCACGAGCACATTGGGCGTGAGGCCCGCCGCCTGCGGGTGAATGGTGAGCCCATAATCCTCGGCGAGTTCCTTCGCGGCCTCACCCGGCGACGGATCGACCAGCACCAGGTTGCTCGCCGGCAGCCCGGCATCGAGCCAGCCGCGCGCCAGCGCCATGCCCATCTTGCCAGCGCCCACCAGCATGACGGGACCGATCGAACGAAGATTAGTCATTTTAGACAAGGCTCCTGGCGGCTGACTGAGGCTAAGCCCCAGACATGCCCCAGGACCGGGTTACAATGCAATGGACCGGATCAGGCTTCGCCCACCGTCTCGAACATCACATGGCTCAGTGCATCGGCGGCCGACTTGCCGGCCCAGACGACGAACTGGAACGCCTGATAGTAGAGATCACAACTATCGGTAGCCGAACGCAGCAGGGCCTCACATTGTTGCGGCGAAACATCCGCGCCCCCGGTGAGCAGGTGCGAATTGCGGAACAGCACCACGCCCTCCTTGTGCCAGATGTCGAAATGCCCGATCCAGAGCTGCTCGTTGACGAGGCTGATCAACTGCTTGATCTCGTTGCGGCGTCCCTCGGGCACCTTGAGATCGAAGGCGCAGGCAATATGGAGGCTTTCCAGGTCCTCCATCCAGTTGAACGACACGTGATAGTCGCTCCAGCCGCCGCGGACGGAAATGGAAATCTCGTCGGCATCCTGCCGCTCGAAGGTCCAGTCGTTGATCGATGCGATATGCTCGACAAGGTCCACCGGATGGGACACGCGGTCGGGCTCGAATTCAATCAGGGACATGCAGAAGTCCGTCCTCAAAGGCGTTGGTCGTATGATGCAGCCTTCGGCCGCCATTCGTCGGATACGCTGGAGGAACAAGAGCGCCGCAACGGCGGCTGTCGAATCGTCCTCCTGAGCTAACCCTACACCGCGTCAGTGATTCAGGGGACGCGAGGGAAACGGAGAACGCCATTTCCTTGTGGATGATGATCGGGCCGTTATGGTTAACGCTTGGTTAAGGCGTCCGTCGCGCCTGTGTCGGAATGGACCTTGTCGCCAGGCCGGGAACCACCTCTAGCCCAGCGTCTCCGGCCCCACCCAGCCATAGCGGATCGCCGCGCCCCAATTGGCAAAGCCATTGTCCTCGGCCAGCCGGGCAGCCGCTTCGGTGTCATAGGGCACGCCGATCAGCGCCGTCTGCCAGCGCCCCTGCCGCCGCTCGACAATGGCGTAATGCGCGTCCGGCGAGCCGCGCAGCAATTGCATCCCCACCGATCCAGGATTGACGATTAGCCGCCCGTCACTGAGCCGCAGGGTCCGGGCAATGTGGGTATGACCGCAGAGGATCACCTTCTGGTCGACGCCCAGCGCCTCGCGCGCGACTTCCTCCTCGGAGGGCAATATGGTCGTGCGTCCATCATAGAAATTGTCGAGCCAGGCTGCCTCGTCGCTGCCCGGCGTGCCGTGGCAAAGAAACACCGCATCGCCCAGCTTGGCGGTGGCGGGCAGTCCGGCCAGCCACCCCATATGATGCGCGTCGAGCTGCGCCCGCGCGAACTCATCTACCGACCAGGGCTCGTGCCGCAGCGAGGGGTCCACCACCCAGCGATCGTGATTGCCGCGAATGGAGGTGGCGCCCAGCGCCATGATCCGCTCGGCTGCCCCCGCCGGGTCGATCGGCCCGCTCACATGGTCCCCAAGGCACACGATCGCCTCGACCCCATGGCGCTCGATATCCTCCAGCACTGCGTCGAGTGCGGGCACATTGCTGTGAACGTCCGAGAGAACCGCGATCCGCATGGATCAGCCTGCCGTCAGGATGCAGCCTTGTCGCCGCGCAGCGCGGCCAGTTCCTTGCGCAGCGCCTCGATTTCCTCGCCCTGCACCTGCACCAGCTCGCGCAGCGCGTCGAAATCCTCGCGCTTGACCAGGTCCATGTCATTGACGATCCGCTGCGCCTGGCTCTTGACCACCGTCTCGACCTCGCGCCGCACGCCATCGGCCACGCCCGCGGCCTCGTTCATCACTCGCCCGAGCCCGTCAAAAATCCGATTGTTCTGGTTCATGATATGGCTCCGCATCGTGAAGGGACTGTCTCTGCCCCGATATGTAGGCGATGGGCACTGGAATGACCAGTGCGGCCGATTGGTCGG
>CBFGPB010000222.1:0-4749 GCA_965650545.1 uncultured Devosia sp.
GCCTTCGAGGCTCTCGACGCCGATCCGGACTTCTGCGCACAAGAGGGTCCGAAAATCGCGCCGCTGATCGATCGCCTGGTCGAGATGGGCGGCGTGATCGACAAGTACAAGTTCAGGGGCTGATCGATGGCAATCGTGGCGATGATCCTGGTGGGGCTGGTGGCCCTGCTGCATGTCTATATTCTTTTGCTCGAAGTTCTGTGGTGGGACACGCCGCGCGGCCACAAGGCGTTCGGGCTCAAGCCGGACTTCGCGCGGCAGACCAAGGTGCTGGCGATCAATCAGGGCGCCTATAACGGCTTCCTTGCAGCGGGTCTCATCTGGGGCCTGGTGCATCCGGACCCGGCCTTTGCCTGGCAGATCCAGCTGTTCTTCCTCGCCTGCGTGGCCGTGGCGGGAATCGTGGGCGCGGTGACGTCTTCGAAGAAGATCCTCTTCATCCAGACTGTGCCGGCGGTGATCGCGATCATCGCGGTGGTGTTGGCCTGAAGACCCCCCACCCTAGCTCTGCTACGGCCCCTTCGGGCCTAGCGACGCTACCAGCCATTCGCGCGTAGCGCTCATGGCCTTCTCGCCTCAAATCTCTCCGCTGGAGAGATTTGCCTTTCAGGACGGCTCGAAGCCCCAAATGGGAGAGGGAGGGGATGAACACTGGCATTCG
Source organism: uncultured Devosia sp. (assembly GCA_965650545.1). Taxonomy (GTDB): domain Bacteria; phylum Pseudomonadota; class Alphaproteobacteria; order Rhizobiales; family Devosiaceae; genus Devosia. The sequence goes on from CBFGPB010000222.1 coordinate 662, forward strand.
CACCTGCGCCTCCCTCCCCTTGATGGGGAGGGATTGAGGGTGGGGTGACGCCCGGTCTAGCCCTGCGCCAACGACCCGAGCACCCGCACCCAGCTGCGGATACCGCGGTGATAGCTTTCGAGATCGTATTTCTCGTTGGGCGAGTGGATCTGGTCGTCCACATGGGCAAAACCGATCAGCAGCGTGTCGAGCCCGAGAATCTTCTTGAACTCGCCCGCCACCGGGATCGAGCCGCCTGAACCGGTGATCACCGCCGGCTTGTTCCATTCGTCCGAGAGGCCCTTGAGGGCCAGGCGCAGGTAGCTGCCGTCGGCCGGCACGGTGATGGCGGGCGAGCCGCCATGGGCGGTAAATTTCACCGTACAATCGGGTGGGAGCATGCTTTCGACATGAGCGCGGAAGGCGGCGCGGATCTTGTCCGGTTGCATGCCCGAGACGAGACGGAAGGAAATCTTGGCCGAGGCCTTGGCAGGAATGACGGTCTTGAAGCCATCGCCAGTATATCCCCCGATCATGCCGTTGATTTCGCAGGTCGGGCGGGCCCAGAGCATTTCGAGCACGCTGCGGCCCTGCTCGCCCGCGGGGACGGAGAGACCCGCTTCGCCCAGAAAGGCCTTGTCGTCGAAGCCGAGCCCGGCCCATTGCGCCTTGAGCTCGGGGGAGATTTCCGCCACGTCGTCATAGAAGCCGGGCAGGGTCACCGAGCCATCGGGGGCGCGGAGGCTCGCGATGATTTCGGCCAGGACCTGGTTGGGGTTGCGCGCCGCATTGCCGAACATGCCCGAATGCAGGTCCTTGTTGGCGGCGGTGATTTCGATCTCATCGGCAACGAGGCCGCGCAGCATGGTGGTGATCGAGGGGGTCTGGCGGTCCCACATGTCGGTGTCGCAGACCAGGGCGATATCGGCCTTCAGTTCCTCGGCATTATCGCGCATGAAGGGCGGCAGGTTCTTGCCGCCGCTTTCCTCCTCGCCCTCGAGCATGAGCGAAATGCGGATGGGCAGCGAGCCCGTCGCCTCTTTCCAGGCGCGGCAGGCTTCGATGAAGGTCAGCATCTGGCCCTTGTCGTCGGAGGCACCGCGGGCAACGATCACCTTTCGCCCGTCCTTTTCCACGACCTGTGGATCGAACGGGTCGGTGTGCCAGAGGTTGAGCGGGTCGACCGGCTGCACGTCATAGTGGGCGTAGAACAGGACATGCGGGCCGGGCTGGGCCGGGCCGTGGGCGACAACCACCGGATGGCCAGGCGTGGGGCGGGCCGAGGCGTCAAAACCCAGGCCGTTGAGCTCGGCGGCAATCCAGTCGGCGGCCTTCTGGCATTCGGCAGCATAGGCCGGGTCGGTCGAGATGGACTTGATGCGCAAAAGGTGGAATAGCCGGTCCAGGCTTTGCTCGAGCCCCTGATCCACCCTGGCGAGAACGGCGTCGATGGTGGCGGGGCTGGTCATGGCAAAGTCCTTGCGTCGCGAATCCGGAAAATCAGGAAGGCGCACCATGGCGCGGCGGGGCCGGCACTGTCCAGCCCGGCGGTTGGCGGCGTTATTGTCATACTAATTGGCCTGTGATTAGGTCGGGCAAGGCTGAGGTGAAGTGGAGTGGCAATGGACAGGTCCGGCGGACGCGCACGACATTCGGGTGATCTGATCGCGGCGCTTTCCGGGCGCAATCCGGCGCGGAACCTGCATTCCGATGTGCTCTGGGAACTGGGCCTCGCCATCGTGTCGGGGCGCTATGCGGAGGGCGAAATCCTCCCCTCCGACAGCGAACTGCTCGACCGGTTCGGCGTGTCGCGCACGGTGCTGCGCGAAGCGCTCAAGACCCTGGCGGCCAAGGGCCTGATCGAGGCCCGCGCCCGCATCGGCACGCGGGTGCTGCCGCGCAACCGCTGGAACCTTTTCGATGGCGACGTGCTGGCCTGGTTCTTCGAGCTGGGGCCGGAAGTGAGCTTCCTGAGGAGCCTGGCTGAAGTGCGCATCGGCATCGAAATCGAGGCGGCGGCGCTGGCGGCGGAACGCTGCGGCCCCGAGGAGGCGGCGGCGCTGATCGGCTGGGTGGACCGGATGGCCGGATCGGCAACGCCGGCGGACTTTGCCCGTTATGATCTCGAGTTCCACAAGGCGGTGGCCGAGGCCTCGGGCAATCCCTTCATGGCCTCGATCAGCGCCCTGGTGGAAATGGCGCTCACCGCCGCCTTTACCATTTCCTCGCCGGTCAATGATCCGGTGGCGCTGGCGGTGACGGTGGGCGTGCACAGGCGTATTGCCGAGGCCATCCGGGATGGCGATGCGCATGCCGCGCGACTGGCCATGCGCGACGCGATATCGCAAGGCTTCGACCGCGCGGCCGGCCGGATGGAAAAGAACAGCTAGAGAATACCGCCTTTCCACTGCCTTTCCCGCCGGACTTTCGCCCCGCCAGGCCGCGTTCAGTGCAAACGTGCTTAAGGAGGTCTTGCGGGCTCGCCGGACCGGGGCCGGCGGGTGCTTTCCGAGCGTAACTCCCTCGTCTGGCGGAAAATTTTGATCGAAACGACGTCCGCGGTACAGGTTTCGCCATGGGGCCGACTTTTCCCCGGGGTCGAGGATCGACGGGCTCGGCCGGATCGACAATTTTTGGGCCTGCCGATTCAGCCTGCATTAAGACGCGCCTCCCATGCTGCAGCCAGGAAAACGGGCTGGCGGGAGGCCAGCAAACGTGGCGCATGTGGACAATCCAGGTCTGACCGATGAGGCCGAACGCCTGCTGGGCGGTCGCACGCGCGATATCCGGCTGAGCCCGCAGCTCTATGCGGCCTTCCGCGAGCGCTCCTTCAAGCAGACGTCCAAGATCGTCCGGTCATGGATGAGCTGGGTCATCTTTCTCGATCTGATTGCCTTGGGTGCCAATCTCCTGCTGTTGCCGCACGACGCCACGGCGGCCATGGTGCTGCCGGCGGCCTTCATCCCGCCGGCGGCAATTGCAGTCTATTGGCTCTGGGGCAAGGATCGGCCCGCGCGGTTGCTGGACTATGGGCTTCTCGCTGGCCTCGTCGTCATCCTTGCCGCGGTGGGCATGATGGGTGTGGCAGCCGGCGGCGAGTTCCACGAGCGCTATCTCAGCGTCATGCTGTTCGTTGCCGTCTCGGCCATCATCATCTTCAACGTTTCCATGTCGGTCCCGATCCTGCTGGCGGCGGCGGGCATGGTGATCTATCTGGGCCTGCAGCTGCTCAATCCGGCGCTGACTGCCACGAGCGCCATTTCGGCATTCCTGTTCTTTGCCGGCGGCGTCGCTGCCATGGTCGTGGCACGGCACACCATCACCCTCCTGGCACACCGGACCTTCCTGCTCGAACTGCGTGATGCCGGCCGCGCCCGCGAACTGATCGAAATGAACCGTCGGCTGGATGCTCTCTCCAAGACCGATCCTCTCACCAGCCTGCCCAATCGGCGGTCCATGGACGAAATTCTCATGAGCCTTGCCACCGAGACGAGGGAGCAGGCGGCAGGGATTGCGGTGCTGATGTGCGACATCGACTATTTCAAGCGCCTCAACGACCATCTGGGTCATGCCGAGGGCGACCGGTGCCTGATCAGTGTCAGCCGCGCCCTGGCCGAGACCCTGCGGCCGGACCGGGATCACGTCGCCCGCTTCGGCGGGGAGGAGTTCCTGGTCGTGCTCAAGGGTGTCACGGCCAGCCAGGCCGTGGCCGTGGCCGAAAGGCTGCGGAACCGCGTCGCAGCGCTGAAGCTGCCCAATCCCAAGTCGCCGATCGGCGGCAAGGTGACGATCAGCATCGGGGTTGCGGTGGCGGATGGCGGCCATGCCGGGTCGTGGCCAAGCCTTCTCGCCGAAGCTGACAGGGCCCTTTACGCGGCCAAGGCCGAGGGGCGCAACCGGGTGGTCATGCTCGGCCATGCCGATGGCCGGCGCGACGCGGTCGCGTGAGGCAACCGCCTCCGGGCACATTCCGACATCGGTAGGAAAATGGTGGAGCTGAGCGGGATCGAACCGCTGACCTCGTCATTGCGAACGACGCGCTCTCCCAACTGAGCTACAGCCCCTCACCAAGGGCGTATATGGACAATATCGGGCGCAAGGGCAAGGGG
>CBFGPB010000223.1:0-4737 GCA_965650545.1 uncultured Devosia sp.
GGCGAGCATATCGGCTCGATCGAACGCATCCTGGTCGAAAAGCGCGGCGGCAAGGTATCCTATGCCGTCCTGAGCTTTGGAGGCTTCCTGGGCATCGGCCACGACCACTATCCGCTGCCCTGGTCCAAGCTCGACTATGATGAAAACCTTGGCGGGTATCGCGTCGATATCACCAAGGACCAGCTCGAAGGCGCCCCGCGCTATGACGAGACCGACGACAACTTCTGGACGGCCGAAAACGGCCGCCGCGTCTACGACTATTATGGCGTGACGCCCTACTGGATCTGATCCGGTTCAAGCCATTTTCAATGACGTAATCATTGCCGGCCGGCGCCCTTCGGGTGCCGGTCAATATTTTGTCCTTGCCATCACGAACCCGTGAACGGTAGCGACCGGCGTAACCAAACCGACGCCTTGGCGAATGTCCTGCTGTTGGAACCACAAGCGTTCCTGAACAGAGGAGAATTCAATGAACCGCCTGTCCACCTTCGCCCTTGCCGCCTCGCTCACCGCCGCCCTGGCCGGCTCTGCCGCGGCTCAGGATGCCATGTCCACCGACGCCATGGGCGCCACCGAGAAGTGCTATGGCGTTGCGCTTGCCGGCGCCAATGACTGCGCGGCCGGTCCCGGCACGACCTGCGCCGGCACCTCGACCATCGACTACCAGGGCAATGCCTGGAAGGCCGTCCCCGCCGGCACCTGCACCACCATGATGCTCGAAGGCGACCGCATGGGTTCGCTTGAGCCCCTCGACCGCGACCTTCCCATGGCGAGCTGATCGCCAGATCGGGAGGCTCAAGGGCCTCCCGCATACGTTCCAAGGGAGGTTTCGATGTCGTTTCACGCGCTGCCCGCCCGTCCGGGCCTGGGCCTCAAGCCGCAGCACTATGCGCAAATCCTTGCCGAAAAGCCCGACCTGGGCTTCTTCGAAGTGCATGCCGAAAACTACATGGGCGAGGGCGGCCCGCCCCACCGCTACCTCTCGGCCATCTGCGAAGCCTACCCGCTCTCCCTTCATGGCGTGGGCCTCTCCATCGGCGGAGAAGGGCCGCTCGACCGGGACCACCTCCGGCGGCTCCGCACCCTGGTCGACCGTTATCGACCAGCCTCCTTTTCCGAACACCTGGCCTGGTCCAGTCACGACGAGGGCTATCTCAACGACCTCCTGCCGCTGCCCTATACGCCCGCGACCCTCGACCGCGTGGCCGAGCATGTCGACCAGGTGCAGCAGGTCCTGGGACGGCGCATGCTGCTCGAAAATCCGTCCACCTATGTGCTGTTCGAAGAGAGCAGCATCGACGAGGTCGATTTCCTCGACGCCATCGCCACCCGCACCGGCTGCGGCCTATTGCTCGACGTCAACAATGTCATGGTCTCGGCCGTCAATCACCGGCTCGATCCGCACGCCTATATCGATCGCTTCCCCGTTCACCGCGTAGGTGAAATCCATCTCGCCGGTTATGACGAAACCACCGACGAGGCGGGGGAACGCCTGCTGATCGACGCGCATGGCAGCCGGGTTCGCCCCGATGTCTTCGACCTTTACGGCCACACCATTGCCCGCACGGGGCCGCTGCCGACACTGATCGAGTGGGACAACAACGTTCCAGAATTCGACGTGCTGATGGATGAAGTGCGGCTGGTCGATGCCGTGCTCGACGCCGCTACCCCGCGAAAGCTGGCCTCATGACCGGCCAGGACCAGTTCACCGCCGCCCTGATCGACCCGAGCCGGCCCGTGCCGCCCGGGCTGGTCTCGCCCCGTGGCCTGCCTGACGCGAAGCGCTTCGCCGTCTATCGGAACAATGTGCATGTCAGCCTTGTGGGCGCCCTGGCCGCGCGCTTTCCGGTCACCAGGCAGGTGGTGGGCGAGGAGTTCTTCTCCGGCATGGCCCGCCTCTATGTCGGTGAGCACAAGCCGAAAACGCCGGTGCTCCTGCACTATGGCGAGAGCTTCCCCGACTTCATCGCCGGCTTCCCGCCAGCCGCTGGCATTCCTTATCTGGGCGATCTGGCGCGACTGGAAGCGGCCTGGACTCAAAGCTACAACGCGGCAGAAGCCACGACACTGACGCCGTCCGCATTGGGTCGGATCGCTCCCGAACGCCTCGGCGATCTACCCCTCAAGGTAGCGCCTTCCACGCGCCTTGTGTCGTCGCCTTGGCCCATTGGCTCCATCTGGTCGGCACATCAACACTCGCCCTTTGTCGTGCCCGTGCAAAGCGGCGCCGAAGCCGTCTTGCTGACGCGGCCCGATGCCGAAGTCCGGCTGACCATTGTCCCGCCCGAAGCTGCTGCGTTTCTCGCCGCGTTGGCGGCCACGTCGACGCTAGGGGCTGCCGTCGAGGCGGTCCTGTCCAGCTTCCCCCTATTTGATCCCGGCGCGACCCTGATCGGTCTGGCCGGTCTTGGCGCCTTCGCCAGCCCGCATCACGAGGCCCACCATGCATCCTGAACAGCTTGTCACTCGCGCCAACCGTCTCCTTGCGGCGGTTCCTGCTGCGCTGCCGCTCCTTCTGCTGCGCCTAGCCATCGCCATTCCCTTCTGGCGGTCGGGTCTCACCAAATGGGATGGCTTTCTGAGCCTCTCGTCAGGGGCACGCTACCTTTTCACCGAAGAGTTCCGCCTGCACATTTTCGGGCAGGCCCTCGCCTATCCCGCGCCGCTGACCATGGCCTTCCTCGCCGGCCTGGGCGAAGTGGTCCTGCCGGTGCTGCTGGTGCTGGGCCTGGGCACGCGCTTTGCTGCACTGGGCATCCTGGCCATGACCGTCATCATCCAGCTCACCGTTCCCGATGGCCTCGTCAATTTCCACCTGCCATGGTTTGCCATGGCACTGGCGCTGGTCGTCTATGGCGGCGGCGCGCTGTCTGCCGACCGGTTGATCGGCCTTGCCACGGCCAATCGCCTCAAGGCGTCTGCGCACCCCGCGCATTGACATAGAGCGCATAGAGCGAGGTCGTTGCCGTGATGAAGAGCCGGTTCCGCCGGGGTCCGCCAAAGGTCAGGTTGGACACCGTCTGCGGCACGCGGATCCTGCCGCAGAGCTTTCCCGTGTCATCGAAGACCTGCACGCCATCGGCGGCCGAACACCAGATCCAGCCGTCCGTATCGAGGCGGAAGCCATCGGGAACGCCATTGTCGATGATGGCGAAGGGCCCCAGGTCGCGTACCCGGTGGCCGTCGCTTTCCACCGCGAAGGCCCGGATATGCCGCGCTGCGTTGGGATCGTGGCTGGCGCCGGAATCGGCCACGTAGAGCACGCTCTCGTCGGGCGAGAAGGCGAGGCCATTGGGCTGGACGAAGTCGCCGACCATCAGGCTGATGGCGCCGGTTTCCCCATCGATCCGGTAAACGCCGCGCACCGGCTGCTCCTGCGGGGCCGCATAGCCTTCATAGTCCGACAGGATGCCGTAGCTGGGATCGGTGAACCAGATCGAGCCATCCGAGCGGACAATCACGTCATTGGGGGAATTGAGCTTTCTGCCCTCGAAGCTGTCGGCCAGCACCGTCACCGAGCCGTCCGCCTCCATCCGCGTCACGCTCCGCGTGCCGTGTTGGCACGAGATGAGGCGCCCCTGCCGGTCGCGCGTATGGCCATTGGCGAAGTTGGACGGCTGCTGGTAGGTCGATATCGAATTGTCCGCCGCCAGGTAGCGCAGGACGCGCTGGTTCGGGATGTCGGAGAAATAGAGGCAATCATGGTCCGAGAACCAGACCGGCCCCTCGGTCCAGCGGCATCCGGAATGCAGCTCCTCCAGTCGCGCGCTGCCCAGGACCTTGCGGGCAAAGCGATTGTCGATGATCTCGTAAAGTGCCTCGGCGGCCATGCATTCCTCCCCTTTGCGACCAGCATTAGCGCCGGCGGCGGCACGCGACAAGCCGCGCAACCGGGTCCGGGGATGCCTCCGGGGTGCTGAGACGGACCCTGTTTTCTGGTCGGAACGCCCTCGCTGGAAACACCCGCGGTTGCGCCAATTTTCGCCATGATTGGCCAGATCAAGGCGTTTTGTCACAGTTCCGTGAGCAAGAGGCCACACTTTTCGCCACACAAATAAATTCGGCGCAAGAACGATTTAGGCGCTGCCCACGGCCATTTGGGCTTGCCGGCAAGTGCTCCTTGGGAAATTTCCTTAAATCGGCCCCGTTCTCCCTGTCTATTTTGTAACGTCGTTGTAACAAATCCACATCGTCAATCTGTCCTCGAAGCGTTCCTGTATTCCCGAGGATATCCACTTGGACATTCATGCAAATATACCCAGTACCCTTCGGGGTAATCGGTAGAACTTTGCTCGGAGATAAGATGAACATTTCAGATTTTCTGGGCGACCCGACCTTTTTCAAGGGCGGGCTCCGCATCGTGCACTTCATTGGCCTGGCCCTTGGTCTGGGCACGGCAACCTTCCTCGACCTCATGATCGTCCGCTTCATGATGCGCGACAGGATTCGGCAATCCCAGGCCGAAGCCTTCGAATTCGGCACCAAGGTGGTCACCGCCGGCCTCGTCATGCTCTGGATCAGCGGGCTGGGCTTCCTTGCCTACTACTGGGGCTTTGACGCCGAAAAGCTCGCCAATCCCAAGATCTGGGCCAAGCTCAGCATTGTCGGTGTCCTGACCGCCAATGCCATCTATCTGCACAAGCTGGTGCTGCCCATTGTCCAGGCCCAGGTCTCGCGCACCCTGTTCGGGGGGCTGACGCAGGCCCAGCGCATTCGCATGATTGTGGGTGGCGCCAC
>CBFGPB010000224.1:0-4722 GCA_965650545.1 uncultured Devosia sp.
AAGTCGCCGCTTTCATCCTTGCGACCCTCACCCAGAAGCAGGCGAACCCCCTCGATGCCGAATTTGTCGAGCTTGTCGATAGCGCGCAGGACGGTGAGCTTCTGTTCGTCGCTGGTGACGCCGGCGGCTTCGAGAACCCCGTCGAGTACCTTGCGGTTGTTGACGCGGACGACATACTTCCCCGCCAAGCCCAGCGCGTCCATGACGTCGGCCATCATCATGCACATTTCGGCATCGGCTTCCGGGCCGGGGGCGCCGACCGTGTCGGCATCGAACTGCATGAACTGGCGGAAGCGGCCCGGGCCGGGCTTTTCGTTGCGGAAGACATAGCCCTGCCGATAGGACCGGTAGGGTTTTGGCAGGGTTTCGAAATTTTCGGCAAAGTAGCGGGCGAGCGGCGCGGTCAGGTCGTAGCGCAGGCTCATCCACTGCTCGTCATCGTCCTGCAGCGAGAAGACGCCGGCATTGGGCCGGTCGGTATCGGGCAGGAATTTGCCGAGCGTCTCGGTATATTCAAACAGGGGCGTTTCGACCGGATCGAAGCCATAGCGCTCATACACCTGCTTGATCTTCTCGATCATGGCGCCGACAGCGGCGATTTCGCCCGGCGTGCGATCTTCGAAACCACGCGGCAGGCGGGGCGTGATGAGCTTGGTCTTTTCGGTCATTGGGAGGCCCCAGGAAAGTCGGCCCGTTGTTAGACGATCAGGGCCGGAGAGACAATGGCGGGATGGCGGTGCGGCCCCGCCCTAGCGAGACGTCGTCCCCGGGCAAACTCGAGGACTTGCTGCCTCTGCCGCGAAATCGGACTTGCTGATGCTGGCCCTCGGATCAAGTCCGAGGGCGGTTCGGTGGGTTTGAGGCGCTTTAAGGCCGGCAGCCGGAGGTGGACCCCGGCTGCCTTTCTCGATCACGGGCCGCCTCGCTCGGGCGGTTGGAATCGGAAATTGTGCAGGTCGATACCGGTCCAATGGACGGTGTCGTCTGCCGCGGGCAGGCCGACATCCTCGCGCAGGTAGGCGGGAACATCGGAATACCGGACCGGCCGCTGCGACCACCAGGCATTGATGGCGCTCAGGACGACCGGGACGAGGCCCCGCTGCCGGACAGCGTCGGCGATGGAGAATTCAAGGCGCAGCACGACGCTGCGCTCATCGAGCACGTTCGAAGACATTGCGATATCCGACGGAAAGCTCCGCCGGCCTCTAATGTTGAAGTTGGGGAGAAAGACGGATTCCGGACGCAAGACGACCCGGTTTCAGCATTTCAGGTTGGGGGTTGAAGGTTCGCGGGCCAGACGTCTGGCCGCAGAAGCATCAGGGGTGCGAGGCTCAGCCTCGGACGCAGTGATGGAGAGTGGGCCCCGAGTGGCGGACGGTCAGTGCATTCATGAGACGCCTCCCTCGGCTGGCTTTGCGAACAATGTGCTGATAGCTCACGATTCCGTGAGCCGCAACCCCGCGATGGGACAGCTTGTCGCAGACGGAGATCAGTGTTGCACGGATGCCACGCACCCGCAGGTGGCCCCAAGTAGTTGCCCCAATTGTCCGGCCCTGCGGAGCCGTCACAATGGCCCGCAGCGGGAGGGCCGGGCTGATGAGCTTCCCAGAGCGATTGCGGGCACTGGTAGTCGACGACAATGCGCATGCCCGAGCAATCGGCATGCTCAGCCTGCGCAAGCTGGGTGTCGGCCTTGTCGATGAAGCCGGTGACGGCGCAGAGGCGATCCTGAAACTGCTCGGCGCGCCATACAGTCTGGTGCTGATGGACTGGTACATGCCCGACATCAGCGGCGCCGGGCTTTTGCGGGTGCTGCGCGACCAGCGTTTCGGGCCCGCGTCGCAGACGCCGGTCATCGTGATGACCGGCTATCCCACCCAAAGCAGCATGGCGCAGGCCCGCGCCCTCGGCATTACCGCAATCCTGCCCAAGCCGTTTTCCATCGAGCACCTGGCGGCGACATTGGGCCGCGTGCTCGGATCGCCACAGGCACATGACGATACCGCCTATGTCTAGGCGGCATGCCTATGGCCAGGCGACATAAAGGAAGCGTTCACCCTCTTGCCGCACCAAGGGTTAACCACGCGGCTTGACCTCTCTTTTGCCCTTCTGCGGGACAATCGGCCAAAGCATTTTGGGGATGCAGGCCATGACTGTCCGACTGTCACCACTTCTGGCTGCCGCGCTGGCGGTCGCCTCGATTTTGCCCGCGCAGGCCGAGGCGACGCGGCCCGGCTGGCGGTTCGCGCCGCCGCCCGGCGTCACCGTGACCGACAGCCGCCCGCGCCATGCCCTCGCCCTTGAGGCCAATCCCTATGTGTCGCCGATCTACCTGCGGCAGGTCGTGCCCTATGCCACGACGGAGCGCAGTGGCACGATCGTGGTCGATACGCGCCAGCATTTCCTCTATTTCGTGCTCGGCGACGGGCGCGCCCTGCGTTACGGCATCGGGGTCGCGCGCGATGGTTTCGAGTGGAGCGGCACGCACCGGATCACCCGCAAGGCGGAATGGCCCGGCTGGACGCCCCCGGCGGAAATGCGCAAGCGCCAGCCCAATCTGCCAACCTACATGGAGGGCGGCCCCAACAATCCGCTGGGGGCGCGGGCGCTCTATATCGGCTCGACGCTCTACCGCATCCACGGCACGACCGAGCCCTGGTCCATCGGCCAGAACGTGTCCTCGGGCTGCATCCGCATGACCAATGCCGACGTCATCGACCTTTATGAACGTGTGCAATTGAACAGCAAGGTTGTTGTTCTTTCCTAAGGACTTTCCCGCAGACTGCGGGGCGCGCCGCAAGGACGTGGCGCAAGAAGGTTGCGCTACATGTTCCAGTTCGCCCCGCTGCTCGGCCGCTTTGCAAAGGATGAGAGCGGCGTCTTTGCCGTGCTTTTCGGGCTGATGGCCATCGTGCTCATCGCCTTGGGCGGCGCCACGGTGGACTATGTTTCGCTCGAACAGACCCGCCAGCGTGCCCAAGTCGCACTGGATGCGGCTGCTTTGGCGCTGCAGCCGGAGATCTACCTGCCGGGCATGACGTCAGAGTCCATCCGGTCACGTGCGGAAGCGATCGTGCTGGAGCGGATCGGTGACATCAACCTCATCAATGCAGAAGTCGACAGAATCGAGATCGATCTGGAAGCTGGACGCCTGTTGCTGAGCGGTCGACTGACGGTGCCCACCATCTTCGTCAGCCTGGTGGGCGTGACCCAGCTGGATTCCGCCTTCAGCGCCGAAGCCGTGCGGGGGGCGGTGGATATCGAAGTGGCGGTAGCGCTCGACGTCACCGGCTCAATGGCGGGGCAGCGCATCATCGACCTGAGAGCCGCCCTCAATGACTTGATCGATGCCATCGTGCAGGACACCCAGACGCCCAACTATTCGAAGATGGCGCTGATCCCCTATGCCCAGGCTGTCAACGTCGGCAGCTATGCAACCGCCCTGCGCGGGCCGATCCGCGCCGCTAGGGATGTGTCCAACATCGCATGGACGACTGGCACGACCAAATCGATCACGAATGTCAGCAGTCACAGCACTGCCCGCATCACGTCTGCGTCGCATGGCTTCAGCAATGGCGACTGGGTTTACATCTGGAACATCAACGGCCCAACCAACTTCAACAACCGGGCCTTCCAGATCAGCAGCGTGAGTACAAACGAGTTCCGCATCGCCGGCGTACAGCGCAATGCCGACTACCAGAACGGCGGTTCCGTCATCAAATGCGTGGCGGCCAATTGCAACACGGTCATCACCTCGGCCAATCACGGCTACGCCAATGGCGACTGGGTCTATGTGACCGACGTGCAAGGATCGACGCTGGGAAGCGGCATCAACAACCGGAGCTTCCAGGTCGCCAACCGGACCACAAACACGCTGGAACTGTCCGGCTATGCGATGAACAATGGTTCCTACACCAGCAATACGGGCCGACTGCATTGCACCTGGCAGACGGCCAGCGAGGGGTGCACCTACTATCGGTTCCAGAGCCCCTGGGGCAACTGGAACACTTTTCCCATCACCAACTGCGTCACCGAGCGCGCCATCAATCCGTTCAATGACCAGCCGCCCAGCACAACCTATGTCGGGCGAAACTACCCGCCCAGCGGTAATCCCTGCCCGTCCCACAGCATCGTGCCCCTGACGACGAACAAGACCACGCTGCACAACACCGCCAATTCACTTGGCGCCGCCGGTTCGACCTCCGGTAGCCTTGGCACCTTGTGGTCCTGGTACATGCTGTCCCCAAATTTCGGATATGTGTGGCCGGTGGATAGCCGCCCCGCGCCCTATGGGCAGCAGAACCTGCTCAAGGCCGCGATCATCATGACCGACGGCGACTACAACACGGTGCACTGCAATGGCGCCATCGCCCAGAATTCAGGGAGCGGCAGCGGCAGCGCTGCTGACTACATCAACTGCAACGCCCACAACGGCAACGCCGACACACAGGCGCGCGCCTATTGTGACGCCATGAAAGCCACCGGCATCATCGTCTATACGGTCGGCTTCGGGATTACGACCGGCAGTGCCCAGGCCAACCTGCTCACCTATTGCGCCAGCAGCGCCAGCAATGCCTATCTGGCCAATAATGGCGCAGCCCTGGCATCGGCCTTCGAGCAGATTGCCCGCAACATATCATCGTTGCGGCTGTCTCTTTGAGAATTCCGGGGTGGGTGGTACCGCCTCTCCGGATTGAACGGAGGACCTCTAGATCCACAATC
>CBFGPB010000225.1:0-4716 GCA_965650545.1 uncultured Devosia sp.
CGGTGGGGACGCGGGTCAGCGTCCGGTCCTGCGGCACCATGTCGAGGGAGTTCCGAAGAGCGTCAACGGAGCCGAAATCGAGGCTGGAATTGCGCCATTGCACCTGGCGGATCGGCTCGAAGTCGTGGGTTTCGAGCTGAACGACCAGTTCCTCATCGAAGCCTTCGGTGCCGCCGGTGACCCCGAATGTGCCGTTGTGGCGATGCCGGCCGGCGCGACCGGCGATCTGGCCGAGTTCGGACGGAGTCAGCGGCCGGCTCTGGTGGCCGTCGAACTTGGTGTCGTCGGCAAAGGCGACGTGGTGGATGTCGAGATTGAGCCCCATGCCGATCGCATCGGTGGCGACGAGGAAATCCACGTCGCCGTTCTGATAGAGCGCGACCTGGGCATTGCGGGTGCGTGGCGACAGCGCCCCCATCACCACGGCGGCGCCGCCCCGCTCGCGCCTGATCAGCTCGGCAATGGCATAGACCTGGCGGGCCGAGAAGGCGACGATGGCCGAGCGCGCCGGCTGCCGCGAAATCTTCTTGGAGCCCGAATAGGTGAGCTGGGAAAAGCGCGGCCGGTCGATGATCTCGGCATGGGGGATGAGTTTCCGCACCACCCCCGCCATGGTGGCGGACCCGAGCAGCAGGGTTTCCTGAAGGCCGCGGGCTTTGAGGATGCGGTCGGTGAAGACATGGCCGCGATCGAAGTCCACGGCGGTCTGGATTTCGTCCACCGCCACGCAATCGACATGGATGTCCATGGGCATGGCTTCCACCGTCGCCACCCAGTAGCGCGGCTTTGGCGGAACGATGCGCTCTTCGCCGGTGACCAGGGCCACCGCCTGCTCCCCGACCCGCTCGACGATGCGCGTATAGACCTCGCGCGCGAGCAGGCGCAGCGGCAGGCCGATCATCCCGGTGGGATGGGCCAGCATGCGCTCGATCGCGTAATAGGTCTTGCCGGTATTGGTCGGGCCAAGGATGGCCTTGACCGACTGGGAGGGTGAAAAGCTCATTGGACCCTATTTAGGGGCTCTGTCTGTGGCTTGCGAGAGGCAAGAGCGACTTGTCCCAGCAAAGGACGGAATTGTCATGGTTTCGTCACCGGCCTTAACGGCAGGAACGGAGGCGGAACGAAACGGAACCGAATCGCTGCGACTCACTGAGTCTGGCTTTGTTCACGGCTATAGGTGGTGGGACGCCTCACCGATTCCACACAAGCAAGTGCTCGGGTTGAGCCTTAGGGAGCCGGAGCGCCGCAAAAGCCATTCAAACTGATTGCGATCGGGTTAATTCGGCACCGGAACCATCGTTCATGAAGCGAGTGTTAACGGCCGCTTCGCGAAGAAAATCAGCCCCTTCATCGCTGCGGATCGGCGAAGCCTGCGGTTTTGCAGCGCATTTTGAGGAAAAATCGCATTGACGTGTCGCTTTGGCACAGGGGTGTAACTGCCAGGACCTGTCGCATCGGGGGGCGAGATGTACCCCATCGATCCACCCGGAGACAATTCCATGTCCAGCTTCGACACCGCCACCCTCCCCCCGCCGCTGGCGGATTACTTCACCGCCGAGGACCACAGCCAGGTGGCACCGCTGTTTTCACCAGATGCCACGGTCAAGGACGAGGGCGAGCGCCACCAAGGCGTTGAAGCGATCGCTGCCTGGCTGACCAGCGTCGAAAAGCGTTATCGTCCGCGCTACGTGGTGCAGGACGCCCGGAGCGAGCGCGAGAGGACCATTGTGACCTTTGAAGTCTCGGGGACATTTCCCGGCAGCCCGGCCATGCTCCGCCAGGCTTTCACCATCGGACCCAATCAACTGATCACCAGCATCGAGACGCTCTAGCCGTCCCGTTCCGGCACGCCTGACCCACAATGCTGGCGGCGTTCTTAACGATCGAACCAAACCCGGAACGAACAGGGACAGAATCGGGCCGGAATCGCCAATGCGGCTTTGTTCTCTACCAGATGTAGGGCATGGCCGCGCCCGACCATACAAGACTGACTAAATCCTTGTCCAAAAAGGACAAAACCCGTTTAGAGCGATGAATTTGGAGTTAATCAGCGGGTTACCCGACCGTTTGCTGACAAGCCGTTAGGCCCGCATGCCCAGACGAAGGCCGGCCGTTAACCCGCGCGCCCTGCAAATCCGGGTCGCGCCCGGCGCGAAATTGGCAAAAAAGGCTTTGACCGCCCCAAAGCGGGACAGGGGCCGGAGAGGCGATCAGCTCTCGGCGCGGGTGAGGACCATGGAAAGATCGCCCATCGTGGTGCTGATATTGACCCGATAGGGAATGAAATAGCCCGTCTGGCCCAGCGGCGCATACCAGAGGATCATGCGGCTGGTTTCGGCCAGGTAGGAGGTCATTTCCGAGCTTTCGAAATGGCCCGAGATCGGCTGGTATTTCAGCGAACAGGCGACCAGAGGCCCCTGATAACCGGTGCGCGGCGAGGTCGCCTCGTCATTGTCGAGGAAGCCCAGGCGGATATTGAACCGCTCGACCCCCGTAAAGATATTGAGCGTGCGATCGCACAGGTTCTGGTCAAGACCATTGCCCTTGAGCACGAAGGCGGAGAGGAAATCGCCGACGCCGGAGAGCTGCGAGCGCTCAAGCGGAACGCGGTCGTAGCTATCGAGCACCGGCGGCTCGACCTGGAAGGCGGTGACGGAACGGCCTTCGTAGTTGACCTTGGAGGTGAACACCTCGCCATTGGCCCGCGTCTCGAGTGCGAAACTCTGCGACTGGAGTGACGAGCCCGCGGATGAGCCGGAGGCACTGGCCGTTGCCGTGCCGCTGGCCACGACCGAACCCAGCCCGGCCACACGCGCCGACAGGTCGAGCCCATAGCGCCTTCCGTCGTCGTTGAGGTCGATATCAACCATGGCCACATTGATGCCGCCCACGGTCACGACATAGCTGGCCTTGGCATCAACCTCGGCGGCAAGCGCGGTCCCGACGGCCACAGGGACAGCAAGGAAGGAAAGAGCAAGAGCAGTGCGGATCACGTCGGGTCTTCTCGGCTGCGGGCCCGCACAAGATGCGACGGGCCGGGCGAATCACTGTTTGCCCCCAAGGTGCCGCTCTCGCAGGGCACAAGCAAGGCGCTCACGCCCCTTTGGTGTGGGCTTTGGGTTGACGGATGGGCCCCAATTCTCTAAAGAGCCGCCAGATTTCATGACAAATGAGGCCCGTTGCGGGACGATCCCGCCGCGCAGGACCTTTACACAAACAGGATCTAGACCAATGGCACGTCGCTGCGAACTGACCGGCAAGGGCGTTATGATGGGCAACAATGTTTCGCACGCCCTCAACCGCACCCGCCGCCGCTTTCTCCCCAACCTGGTGAACGTCACCCTGATCTCGGACGCCCTCAACCGTCCGGTCAAGCTGCGCATCACCACCTCTGCCCTGCGCTCGGTCGAGCACCGCGGTGGCCTCGATGCCTTCCTGCTCAAGCAGGATGACGCCGACCTCTCCCCGCTGGCTCAGGGTCTGAAGAAGGAAATCCGCGCGGCCCTCGCCGCCTAAGCGATCCCTTCGCACCAGTTTCGGCCGCGTGGTGGGCAACTGCCACGCGGTTTTGTTTTTGGGCGCTGTGTCACTTCACACGCCACACTGCCTTCGGGCTTGACCCGAGGGCCTGCCGCCGTCGCGGCGATGTTGCGAGTGGTCCTTGGGTCAAGCCCGAGGACGGCTCCGGGAGTGGGGCAAGCTCCACTCATGACGCTCCGGGATGGAAGTGATATTCTGTTCCGACCCAACACCCCCGCCCCGGTCTGTTGCCGGTCAGCGGTTACATAGAAGGTACAGTCAGATGCTGTCTCGTTTCCTGGCGGCGGTCGCCGCCATGGTCGTGGTTGTCGCCGCGTCCAATATCCTGGTGCTCTACCCCTTCCGGTTCCAGCTCGGTCCGGTCAACCTGGCCGATTTGCTGACCTGGGGCGCCTTCACCTTCCCCTTTGCCTTCCTGGTCACCGATCTGACCAATCGCTATGACGGACCGCAAAAGGCCCGCCTCGTGGTGCTGGTCGGCTTCCTGGTGGGTCTCGCCGTCTCCTTCTATCTCAGCTATCATCCGCTGCCCTGGAACCCCGAAGGCGGCCCGGCCACCACGCAGCGCATCGCCGTGGCCTCGGCCATCGCCTTCGTGATCGGGCAATTGCTCGACATCACCATTTTCTCGCGCCTGCGCGCAGCCCGCGCCTGGTTCCTGCCGCCGCTGGCCGGCTCACTCTTCGGCTCGGTGCTCGACACGACCATCTTCTTCACCGTCGCCTTCGCACCGGCCCTGGCCGGGATCGATGCGCTGTTCGGCCTTGAGGACGGCTCACTGGGCTTTCCCGCCCCCTGGCTGGGCGTGGGCCCGGAAGTGCCGCTCTGGTTCTCGCTGGCCTGCGGCGACTTCATGGTGAAGTTCCTGGCCGCACTCCTGCTGTTGGCGCCCTATCGGGCGCTCATGGGCAAGCTCAAGCCCCTGCCGCCGATCGGCGCCCTCGCCTGAGACCGGCCTCACGACAAATGACAGCACCGGTCCGTCTGCGGGCCGGTGTTTTCATTCAGGGGCCGGGTTGGGCGGCCGGCGGCACGAACGCATTGTCCGAGGCAGGCTCCAGGATGGCAAACACATTGCCATCCGGATCCCTGCAGGTGACCAGATCACCGACCCCGGGCATGGTGACCTTGGGCACGATGATGCTGCCGCCATGCTCGGTGATCTTTTCGGCATAG
>CBFGPB010000226.1:0-4713 GCA_965650545.1 uncultured Devosia sp.
TTGGGGAAATGCGGATTGTTGACCGCGTCAGCGGGACTTTGGTCTTCGAGGCAGAAGCCGGAATGCTTGCCATAGGTTTTGCCATTAAGACCCGGCACCGGAACGTCGGTCCAGACGCCATTATAGACCTGAACGCCCGGGCGGTCGCTCCAGAGTTTTAGGGTCAGGTCGCGCGCGGGCGAGAGGACGGTGGCGATCGGGTCGGCGGTCTTGCGGCCGGTATCGAGGACCATGCCGATATCGTAGTCGACCGGGGCGCCGGTGGCGTCGCGCATGGTGCGCGGCTGGCGGAGGTCATAGATCGTGCCCTTCGAGGGCAGGATGGCGCCGGTGGGGGCCAGGTTGCTGCCGAGCTCGGTATAGGCCGATGAATTGACCTGGTAGGTGTGGTCGAGCACCGTGTCACTGGTGCCGAGATTGAAATACTGGTGCTGGACGAGGCTGATCGGGGTCGCCCGGTCGGTCGTGGCGGTGAGTTCGAGCCTGAGGCGATTGCCCTTGAGCGTATAAGTGGCGGCAAAATTGACATTGCCGGGAAAGCCCATGGCGCCATCGGGCGAGAAATGGGTGAAGCGCACCGCATTGTTGGCGCTGTCGGCCTGGCCCTGCCAGACCTGGCGGCCGAGACCCTCCTCGCCACCATGCAATTGCAGGTCGCCGGCATTGGGCGGCAGCTTGTAGGTCACGCCGTCAAGGGTGAAGCTGGCATTGGAAATGCGGTTGGCGACGCGCCCGGCCAGCGAGCCGAAATGCGGGCTGTGGGCCGGATAGGCATCGAAATTGTCAAAGCCGAGCACCACCGAGCGCTCGCCGCCGGCCACCGGCACCCGCCAGTCGCGCACCGCCACGCCATAGCCGATGATATCGACCGTAACGCCGCTGTCGCTGACGAGGCGGAACTGGTCCACCCGCTGCCCCCGAAATTCGCCGAAGGTCGAAACCGCGATTGCCATGATCGTCCCCATCCCTGTTGCGGGCGGAGCATTAGCGCTATTTGGGTACGTACCGCAACGCCGCACTTGACCTTTGGCCCCGCCGCCCCAATCGTGCAGGGCAGGGAAAATGGCCTTGGAACGATGAACTTGACCGAAGAAACGATCAGGCGCCGGGCAACCGTCCACGACGTGGCGCGGGCGGCGGGCGTGTCGCTGGCAACCGTGGATCGCGTCCTCAACGGCCGCCCCGGCGTTCGGGCCGTCACTGCCGAAAAGGTGGAACAGGCCATTGCCAGCCTGGGCTTCTCGCGCGATCTCAACGCCTCGCTGATGGCGCGCTCTCGCGATCTTTCGGTGATCTTCTTCATTCCCGACGGCTCCAACGAGTTCATGGACAGCCTCGCCGAAGCGGTGCGCCGCCGCTCGCCGCTGGCGCTGGCCGATCGCATGCATCTGGATATGCGCCGGGTCCGCGCGCTCGATGCCGATGCGCTGGCCTCCGGGCTGGACGCCCTCGATCCGCGCCAATGCGACTGTGCCGTTGTGGTCTCCGGGGACGAGCCGCAGGTGCACGCGGCCATCGAGGCGGCCCATCGCCGCGGCATTGCCGTCATGACGCTGGTGTCCGACCTGCCGCAATCGGCGCGGCGCAACTTCATCGGTATCGACAATGTCGCCGCCGGACGCACCGCGGCTTCGCTCATGGGCCGTTTCCTGCCCCAGGGCGGCAAGGTTGCGGTCGTGGCCGGTTCGCTGCACCTGCGCGACCACGCCGAGCGACTCGAGGGCTTCCGGTCGGCCCTGGCGGCGGAATTCCCCGGCATTGCCGTTATCGGCCCGGTAGAGGGCCATGACGAGGGCACCGAAACCGCCGAAATCGTTTCGCGGCTCCTGGCCGATCATGCCAATCTCGCCGGCCTCTACAATCTGGGCGCCGGCAATTCGGGCCTGGTCTCGGCGATCGAGGCTTCCGGCCGCCGCGGCACGTTGCGGGTCATAGCCCACGAACTGACGGCGCCCACACGGGCCGGCCTCAGAAGCGGTGCCATCGACGTGGTCCTCGACCAGAATCCGGATGGCGAAATCCGCGAGGCCATCGCCGCCGCACGCGCCCTGGCGCTCGACGCGACGCGCATGCCGGAGACCGGTCCCATTGAAATTGGGATTTTCCTGCGCGACAATCTCAGGTAAGAAACACGCCAATCCTGAAATCGGCGTGGCCCCGAAGGGCTGGGAGGACGTTCGGATGATTTGGTTTCCTGCGCATGAGGTACGTGCCTCATGACCTTTCTTGGCATTGATATCGGCACGTCCGGCGTCAAGGCGCTGCTGATCGACGAGGCCGGCAAGCCGATTGGCGAAGCCTCGGCCCCGGCCGTGGAGCCGGTGCGTCCGCAACCGGGCTGGTCCGAGCAGAACCCCGCCGACTGGTGGACCGCCACGCTCAACGCCGTAGACAGGCTCAAGCAGAACCATGCGGCCGAGCTGGCTGCAGTCAAGGGCATCGGCCTGTCCGGCCACATGCATGGCGCCACGCTCCTGGGCGAGAATGACGACGTGCTGCGCCCCTGCATTCTCTGGAATGACGGCCGCTCGGCGGCTGAATGCACCGAAATGGAAGCCGCTCTTCCTGCTCTGCGCGGCATTGCCGGCAATATCGCCATGCCGGGCTTTACCGCACCCAAGATCGCCTGGGTCCGCAAGCACGAACCCGATGTCTATGCCCGCATCCGCAAGGTGCTGCTCCCCAAGGCTTATGTCCGTCTCCTGCTGACCGGCGAGCATGTCGAGGACATGTCCGATGCGGCCGGTACGCTCTGGCTCGATGTGCAGAAGCGCGACTGGTCCGATGCCCTGCTCGGTGTCACCGGCCTCACCCGCGATCACATGCCGCGCCTTGTCGAAGGGTCGGCCGTGTCGGCCCAATTGAAGCCTGATCTCATGTCCCGCTGGGGCATGTCGGGTACTGTCGTCGTCGCCGGTGGCGCCGGCGACAATGCCGCTTCCGCCTGCGGTATCGGCGCCATCCGGCCGGGTGAGGGCTTTGTCTCGCTCGGCACCTCTGGCGTGCTTTTCGTTTCGAACGAAAAGTTCAGCCCCAATACCGAAGGGGCGGTGCACGCCTTCTGCCACGCCATTCCCGATACCTGGCACCAGATGGGCGTCATCCTCTCGGCCACTGATTCGCTCAACTGGCTCTCGCGCATTTCTGGCAAGAAGCAGGCCGAGCTTTCGGGCGAGGCCGAAGCCCAGTTCAAGGGGCCGGGCGAAGCGATCTTCCTGCCCTATCTCTCGGGCGAGCGCACCCCGCACAACAATGCCGGGGCCCGCGGCGCCTTCGTGGGTCTCAGCCAATCCACCGATTCGGCGCAGCTGGCCCAGGCCGTCATGGAAGGCGTGACCTTTGCCATGCGCGACTGCCAGCGCGTGCTGGCCGATGCCGGCACGTCCATCAACCGCCTCCTGGCGGTGGGCGGCGGCAGCAAGTCGGCCCTGTGGCTCAGGATGCTGGCCACCAATCTCGACATGGAAATCGCCCTGCCCGAGGACGGCGATTTTGGCGGCGCGCTGGGCGCGGCCCGGCTCGGCCTCTGCGCCGCCACCGGCGCCAACCCGGCCGAAGTGATGACCATGCCGCCAGTCAAGACAACAATCGCGCCCGACGAAAAACTGTCGGCCGCCTATTCCGATCAATATGCGCGCTATCGCGCCCTTTACCCCGCCATCGAGGAGGCACGTTCGTGACCGATTTTTTCAAGGGCCTGAGCAAGGTCAAGTATGAAGGCACTTCCAGCAAGAATCCGCTGGCCTTCCGCCACTACAACAAGGACGAGATCGTCGCGGGCAAGCGCATGGAAGACCATGTCCGCCCCGCCATTGCCTATTGGCACACTTTTGCGGCCGAAGGCGGTGACCCGTTCGGCGGCCGCACGTTCGACCGTCCCTGGTATGACAAGGGCATGGAAGGCGCCAAGCTCAAGGCGGAAGTGGCCTTCGAGTTCTTCGACCTGATCGATGTGCCCTTCTATTGCTTCCACGACGTCGATATCGCCCCGGAAGGCGCGACGCTGGCTGAGAGCAACAGAAACGTCCGCGAGATCGGCGACATCTTTGCCAGGAAGATGAGCGAGACCGGCAAGAAACTGCTCTGGGGCACGGCGAACCTGTTCTCCAACCGCCGCTACATGGCCGGCGCCGCCACCAATCCCGATCCGGAAGTCTTCGCCTATGCCGCCGGCCAGGTGCAGAACGTGCTGGAGCTGACCCACGAACTGGGCGGCGAGAACTATGTGCTCTGGGGCGGCCGCGAGGGCTATGAAACCCTGCTCAACACCAAGGTCGGCCAGGAAGCCGACCAGATGGCCAAGTTCCTCAGCCTGGTCATCGAGCATGCCGAGAAGATCGGCTTCAAGGGCCAGATCCTGATCGAGCCCAAGCCGCAGGAGCCGAGCAAGCACCAGTATGACTTCGACGTCGCCACGGTCTATGGCTTCCTGCAGCGCTATGGCCTCGAAAAGCACGTGAAGTGCAATATCGAGGTGGGCCACGCCTTCCTCGCCGGCCATTCCTTCGAGCACGAACTGGCCGTCGCCTCGTCGCTGGGCATGCTCGGTTCGGTCGACGCCAACCGCAACGACCTGCAGTCCGGCTGGGATACCGACCACTTCCCCAATAGCCCGGCCGAAATGGCGCTGGCCTTCTACTACATCCTCAAGCAGGGCGGCCTCGGCAAGGGCGGCTTCAACTTCGACGCCAAGGTGCGCCGCCAGTCGCTCGA
>CBFGPB010000227.1:0-4712 GCA_965650545.1 uncultured Devosia sp.
GTGGAAGTCGTTGATGTGCAGGATATTCAGCGTGAATTCGGCATGTGCTGCCGTTGAAAATCCGGCGCAGAGCGTGAGCGCGGTGGCGCCCAGAAGCAGTTTCTTCATCCCTGATTGTCCCTTTTGCTTTTTGCGTTCGACGGAATGCAATCACCAGCACACGCGTCCTGTGGCCAGTCGACATCGTCACAAACAGTTAAGCAGGGAAATGTGACAGTGAAAAGTGGACCTTTTGGTCAATTTTGCCGAGCTTCGGCAACGTCGCCTTGGGCAGGTTCTTGCTTGTAAACGTGGCCGCAAGGGTTGGCGCGTAATGATGGTGGTCTCTGTCCACGACACCCGGTTCCAGTCGATGAATGTTGCCCTCGAAAGCCTGATGCGCGAGCCGCCGCTCCGGTCTCCCCGGCCGGCCGGCGGGGGGATCACCTCCTTCCTCCTGATCGGCGGCGGCGCGGCGGCCAGTTTCGTGGTGCTCAGCAGCGCGCTCGTGGGACTCTTGCCCATGGTCGAGGCCTGGATCATCAATGCGGCCTGCTATGCGGCCTATATTGTGCCGGTCTACTTGCTGCATCGGCGCTTCACGTTTGCGTCGGATGTGGGCCACCTGCAAGCACTGCCACGTTACGCCGCGGTGCAGGGCATGGCGCTGCTGCTGGCGACTCTGTTCGGCTACGTCTTTCACGGCACGATGGGTCTACCGAGCCTGCCGGCCGCCATCCTGGTCATCGCCTTGACCTCCGGCGTCAACTATCTCGTGCTCAAGGGCTGGGCCTTTGCCGCGGCCCGGCGCTTTGAAAGCGTGCCAGCGTGAGCAAGGGATGGGCAGGCAAGCAGATCCTCAATGCCGTCCACGGAGCCGTGATCTTCGGACGACGCGTCGAAGCCCTGGCCGATGCGCTGGCATCCGCCATTCCTGCGGGTCCGGCCAAGGTCCTCGACCTGGGCTGTGGGGATGGTCAGGTGGCTGTGGCGCTGATGCGCCGGAGGCCGGAACTGACTGTCGAGGGCGTCGACGTGTTCGTGCGCCCGGTCACCCATATCCCGGTGACGCCGTATGATGGCGTGACCCTGCCTTTTGCCGAAGCGAGCTTTGACCACGTGACCATCGTGGATGTGTTGCACCACACTGACGATCCGGCTGCCGTCCTCAAGGAAGCTGCGCGGGTGGCGGCGCGGAGCGTCATCGTCAAGGATCACCTGCGCGAAGGCTGGCTGGCTGAGCCGGTGTTGCGTCTGATGGACTGGGTCGGCAATCGTGGTCACGATGTGCGGCTTCCATACAACTATCTCGACAGCGCCCAGTGGCGCGCGGCCTTTGGAGTGGCCGGCGTCGAAGAGGCGCAACGGTCGGAAAGGCTTGGGCTTTATCCGCCGCCCCTGAGCTGGGTCTTCGAGCGGCGATTGCACTTTGTGAACCGCCTGGAGCACCGCAATCCCAACTGACGGGCTTTCAATACCGGCTCACTAGGGTATTCTCCGCGCCGTTTGATTTGCGGGGTAACGCTCATGCGCAGTGCTTTGATTGTCTATGGCGGCTGGGAAGGTCACGACCCGGAAGAATGCGCCACCATCTATCGCCGGTGGCTGCACGAGGACGGCTTTTCCGTCCGTACCGCTACCGAGACCAGCGCCTTCGCGGACCCTTCTATTGCCGACCTGTCGCTGATCGTGCCGATCTTCACCATGAGCAAGATTGCCAAGGAGGAGGTGGAGAACCTCACCAAGGCGGTCGAGAACGGGGTGGGCCTGGCCGGTCATCATGGTGGCATGAGCGATGCCTTCCGCGACTCGGTGGACTATCAGTTCATGGTGGGCGGCCAATGGGTGGCCCACCCGGGCAATATCATCGACTACACGGTGGACGTGGCCAAGCCGGACGATCCGAT
This sequence comes from uncultured Devosia sp., assembly GCA_965650545.1. Classification (GTDB taxonomy): domain Bacteria; phylum Pseudomonadota; class Alphaproteobacteria; order Rhizobiales; family Devosiaceae; genus Devosia. The sequence goes on from CBFGPB010000227.1 coordinate 1,887, forward strand.
CATGGCTGGGATCAAGCCGAGCTTCCCCTACACGTCCGAGCAGTACTACATGCATGTCGACCCCTCCAACGAGGTGCTCGCGACCACGACCTTCACCGGGGAGCATGCCTATTGGATCGACGGTGTGGTCATGCCGGTCGTGTGGAAGCGCCATCATGGCAAGGGCCGCGTCTTCCATATGACGCTGGGCCATCGGGCCAAGGAATTCGAGGATTCCAACATGGCTACGATCATGCGCCGAGGCCTCAACTGGGCGGCGCGGGACGAATAATCCCGCCTACCAGCGCAGCGTGAAGCGTCCGACGATCGCGCCCAACAGCGCTGTCAGGGCGATGCCCAGGGAATACCAGACGGCCATGAACATCATGCTGGTTTCCCCGCAATAGAAGGCATACGCGGCGGCCCCGAAGCCGCCGGCCAGGAGCCCTGCCGCGAGCCCCGCGAGCGTTGGGGAGGCGGGTGCGAAGCGGCGCATGGCACCGAGCAAGGCGGCCAGCAGCGGGGCGGCCGTGAGGATGATCAGCCAGGGGCAAACGAGAGCGGTGCCGCCCATCAACATGGGCATGGCCCAGTCGGCCCGCATCCACATCGCGCTGCCCGTGACAAGTGCGACCAGGAACAGACCCACTGCTGCCAGGAGCGGCCAGATCAGGCGGCGATCCGGGCGTGAAAGTGCCGGCACAGCGACAAGGCCCAGCGCACCAAGTCCGATCGTATAGGCCAGTTTTCCCCAGAACATGGGATCGCCCCAGGCGCCGCCGAAGGGGCGGCCAATGATGAGGTCGAGAACAAGGGGGCCGATCAGGATCGTGCCGGCAAGGCCAAGCAGCAGGGCAAGGCCCAGCCGCCGTTCGAGTGCGCGCGGCGCCACGGGTTGTAGATCTGCGCTGAGGCGGGCAATGAGATCGTCGGTCATTTCTCGCCTCCGGCAAACCGCGCCATCAAAGTCTTGAGGCCGCGATGGATCGAGACCTTGGCGGCCGTCTCGGTCATGCCGTGGCGGGCCGCCGCTTCGGCCACGCTGGCCCCTTCGAGCTTGGTCTGGCGGATGAGGTCGGCTGTGCGGTCGGGTACGATAGAGAGCACGGCGTCAACGTCGCGCCGGTCGGCGGCGTTGGCGCTATCATCACTAGCAAAGACAGGTGCATCGTCTTCCAGCGGTACGGTCGGACGGATGGCGTGGCGACGGACGTGATCGACGAATTTGTGGTGCGCAATGGCATGTAGCCAGGCAGTAAAGGGCCGGTCGCGGTCGTAGGTCATGCGCCGTGAATGCACGGCCAGCAGGGTTTCCTGCACGAGGTCCTCCGCATGCGAAGCGTGCGCGGCGCTGAGGCGCCGTGTGAAATAGGGGCGAAGGTGCCGGCCGAGTTCGGACAACAGCTTGCGATAGGCCGCGCTGTCGCCGTCGAGCGAGGCCAGCATCAGGCTGCGCAGGCGCTCCTCGGTCACGTCAGACTTCACCATTGCATTCCATTCGCTGCGTCACGCCACAAGGTTACACAAGCGACCGCCCTGTAACCAGAGGCCCCTTGGGCCCGAATATATCATGACATTTCAGTGATGACCGGCACATCCCCGACGCGCTAGCGTAGCTATTGGGGAACCAGCGGGGGAGGATCAGATGATGCAGAAGCAGGAATTGCCGCCAACGCGCGGACCGCTCGTCTATCGCCAATCGATCTGGACCCGGCTGACCCACTGGGTCTGGGCAATCTGCCTGTTCTTCCTGCTGCTTTCGGGCCTGCAGATCTTCAACGCCCATCCCAATCTCTATATCGGCCAGCAATCCGGCTTCGAGTTCGACAACGCCATTCTCAGGATCGGTGCCGTGAATACGCCCGAGGGGCCGCGGGGACGCACGACGATTTTCGGGCGCGAGTTCGATACGACTGGAGTCCTCGGCATGAGTGGCCCGGCGGCCAACCCGACCTTTGTCGGCTTTCCAGGCGCGGTGACGATCCCTTCTTTCCGTGACCTGGCCACCGGGCGGGTGGTCCACTTCTTCTTCGGCTGGATATTCGTCGCAGCATTGTTCGTCTGGTTCCTGGCCAGCTTCATCAATGGGCATTTGCGGCGCGACATCCTGCCGAAGGGGGCGGATCTCGCCGGCCTGCCGAGAGACGCGCTCGATCATGCAAGGCTGCGCCTCCATCACGGACGGCGCTATACGCCGCTGCAGAAGCTGAGCTATTTCACCGTTTTCTTCGTTCTCTTCCCGCTGATCATCCTGACGGGGCTGACCATGAGCCCGGGCATGGATGCCGCCTGGCCATGGCTACTGGACATATTCGGCGGCCGGCAGACGGCGCGGACCATTCATTTCATCGTCATGGTGCTGCTGGTGCTGTTCTTCGTCGTCCACATCATCATGGTGCTCCTGGCGGGGCCGCTCAATGAACTCAGATCGATGATTACCGGCTGGTACCGCACCAGCCCGGGTACGCCGGTCGAGCAGGGAGACAAGGCATGACCCGCCTGATCGTCAATCGCCGCAAGTTTCTCATCGGGTCGGCAGCGCTGGGGTCTTCACTGACCCTGGCGGGCTGCAACCAGTTCGATTTTCTGGGCCAGCGCGACAATCCGGTGCGTCAGGCGCTGGAGCAGGCCAATGTGCTGACCTACCAGGCGCAGCGCGCCCTGATCGGGGATCAGGTGCTGGCGCGCGAATATGCGGAAAGCGAAATTCGCCAGGGCATGAAGCCCAATGGGTCGACCGAGCCAACCACGCCCGAATACCTGTTTCTCAAGGGCATGAATTTCGAACCCTACAAATTGACGATCAAGGGCATGGTGGAGCGGGAAGTAAGCTTCTCGCTGGCCGAG
>CBFGPB010000228.1:0-4709 GCA_965650545.1 uncultured Devosia sp.
GCAAGGGCGGCTTCAACTTCGACGCCAAGGTGCGCCGCCAGTCGCTCGATCCGGCTGACCTGCTCTATGGCCACATCCTGGGTCTCGACACGCTGGCCCGTGGCCTCAAGGCCGCCGCTGCGCTGATCGAGGACGGCGAATTCGACAAGCTGCTCGATGATCGCTATGCCGGCTGGAATACTGGTCTCGGCAAGGACATTCTCGGTGGCAAGCTGAGCCTGAGTGACATCGCCGCAAAGGTGCATGCCGACGGCATCAACCCGCAGCCCAGGTCGGGCCGCCAGGAATATCTCGAAAACCTGGTCAACCGGTTCGTCTGATGATCCGGGCAATCGAGCCCACTGACCGGGCGGCGTGGACGCAATTGTGGAAGGCCTATCTGGCCTTCTACGAAACCACGCTCCCCGATGAGGTCTATGCCTCGACCTGGTCTCGTCTTCTCGATCCCTCTGAACCCACCTGGGGCGCCCTGGCGCTCCGGGATGGCGAGCCGGTCGGCCTTGTGCACTGGATCTATCATCGCACCAACTGGACCATTGCCGACACCTGCTACCTCCAGGATCTGTTCGTCGCCCCGGAGGGCCGTGGCCGAGGCATCGGCAGCGCCCTGATCGACCATGTCGCCGCCGACGCTGCGGCGGAAGGAAGTGCACGCGTCTATTGGCTCACGCATGAATCCAACGCAACGGCGCGCGCCCTCTATGACAAAGTTTCGCAGCGTTCGGGCTTCATTCAATACCGGCGGACCCTGCCGGCCTCCTAGGACACCGTCATGCCCCAACTGACCAACCCCATTCTCCCGGGCTTCAATCCGGACCCATCCATTCTTCGCGTCGGCGACGATTACTACATCGCCACCTCTACCTTCGAATGGTTCCCGGGCGTCCAGATCCATCATTCCAGGGATCTCGCCAACTGGGAGCTCATCACCCGTCCGCTCACCCGGAAAAGCCAGCTCGACATGCGCGGCGACCCCGACAGCTGCGGCGTCTGGGCGCCCTGTCTCACCCATGGGGAAAAGTTCTGGCTGGTCTATACCGACGTCAAGCGCAAGGACGGCTCGTTCAAGGACGCCCACAATTACATCGTCTGGGCGGACAGGATCGAAGGTCCCTGGTCGGACCCGATCTATGTCAATTCCTCGGGTTTTGATCCTTCCCTGTTCCACGATGACGACGGCAAGAAGTGGTTCGTCAACATGCTCTGGGACCACCGCCGCCGCCCGCTGCTGTTTGCCGGTATCGCGCTGCAGCAATTTGATCCGATTGCCGGCAAGCTCGTGGGCCCGATCACCAATATCTACCAGGGCACCGACCTGAAACTGGTCGAGGGTCCGCATCTCTACAAGCGCAACGGCTGGTACTATCTGCTGACGGCCGAGGGCGGCACGGCCTATGACCATGCCTGTACCTTTGCCCGTTCGCGCACCATTGACGGGCAATACGAAACCCATCCCGACAAGCACATCCTGACCAGCAAGGATGCGCCGCTGGCGCCGCTGCAGCGCGCCGGCCATGGCGATATCGTCGAGACACCCGACGGCAAGACCTATCTCGTGCACCTGACCGGCCGGCCGACCACCCAGGAACGCCGCTGCGTTCTCGGCCGCGAAACCGCCATCCAGGAAGCCTATTGGGGTGAGGACGACTGGCTCTACGTCAAGAATGGCCCGGTGCCCTCGCTCCATGTCGAGGTGCCCGGCACGCGCGACGAAGCCAAGTACTGGGCCGAGCAGCGCTATACGTTCGAGAACGGCCTGCCCATCGACTTCCAGTGGCTGCGCACGCCCGATACCGACCGGATTTTCTCGACCGAGGGCGGCAAGCTGACCCTCTACGGGCGGGAATCGATTGGCTCGTGGTTCGAACAGGCACTGGTCGCCCGACGGCAGCAGCATTTCTCCTATGATGCCGAGACCGTGGTGGATTTTGCCGCCACCGACGAGCGCACCATGGCGGGGCTGACGGCCTACTATAGCCGCTACAATTTCTTCTACCTCGCCGTCACCGCCCATTCCGACGGCCAGCGCGAACTGCTGCTGATGAGCTCGGAAATCTCCTGGCCCGACGGCAACCTCAGGTTCCCCGCCGCGCCGGTGCAGATTCCCAACGCGGGCAAGGTGAAGCTGGCGCTGACCATCAGGGGCCGGAAGCTGCAGTTCTTCTACGCCCTCGAAGGGCAGGAGCTGCAGCCCATCGGTCCGGTCCTCGACGCCTCGATCCTCTCGGACGAATGTGGCGGCCACCAGGCCCATGGCAGCTTCACCGGCGCCTTTGTCGGCATGGCGGCGCATGACCTCAATGGCACGGCGAGCCCGGCGAGCTTTGACTATTTTCTCTATCGTCCGCAGCACGATGCTTCGGACCGCTACGAGGTCGACAGCCTCAAATAGCATCGTCATCTCATTGAAAGGCGCGGGAGAGAACGACTTGCCTCTTCCGCGCCTTGTCATTTTCGGGTTGACCGGCGAGTCTGGCTTCCGCGAGTCAAAGGGAGCCAATAATGAAACTCGAATCCATCGCCCTGCATCACGGCTATGAATCGGAGGCCACGACCAAGGCGGCGGCCGTGCCGATCTACCAGACGACGTCATACACTTTCGACGACACCCAGCATGGCGCGGACCTCTTCGACCTCAAGGTCGCGGGCAATATCTATACGCGCATCATGAACCCCACGACGGCCGTGCTCGAAGCGCGGGTCGCCGAAATGGAGGGCGGCATCGGCGCGCTGGGCCTGGCCTCGGGCATGGCGGCGATCACCTATGCCATCCAGACCATTGCCGGGGTGGGCGACAACATCGTCTCGGTGAGCCAGCTCTATGGCGGCACCTATAACCTCTTCGTCCACTCCTTCCCCCGCCAGGGCATCGAGACGCGGCTGGTGCATCACGACGACTATGAAGGGTTCGAGCGGGCCATCGACGACAAGACCAAGGCGGTGTTCCTCGAATCCATCGGCAACCCGGCGGGCAATGTGGTCGATATCGAGCGCATCGCCGAGATCGCGCATCGCCATGGCGTGCCGGTCATCGTCGACAATACGGTGGCGACGCCCTACCTCACCCGCGCCTTCGATTTTGGTGCCGATATCATCGTGCATGCGCTGACCAAATATATCGGCGGGCACGGCAATTCCATCGGCGGCATGATCGTCGATTCGGGGCGTTTCGACTGGAAGGCCAATGCCAAGCGCTTCCCTGTGCTGAACGAGCCCGATCCCTCCTATCATGGCGTCGTCTACACCGAGGCGCTGGGGCCGGCGGCCTATATCGGGCGCGCCCGTGTCGTGCCGCTGCGCAATACCGGCGCCGCGCTCTCGCCCTTCAATGCCTTCCTGATCCTGCAGGGCCTCGAAACCTTGGGGCTGCGCATGGAACGGCACACGGCCAATGCGCAAAAGGTGGCCGAGTATCTCAAGGACCATCCCAAGGTGGCATGGGTCAACTACGCGGGGCTCAAGGACAGCCCCTATCATGCCGTCGCGCAGAAGATTTCCAAGGGCTCTGGCTCTGGCATCCTGAGCTTCGGCATCAAGGGTGGCAAGGAGGCCGGCGGGCGCTTCATCGATGCGCTCGAGATGATCCTGAGGCTGGTCAATATCGGCGACGCCAAGTCGCTGGCCTGCCATCCGGCCTCGACCACCCATCGCCAGCTGTCGCCCGAGGAGCTGAAAAAGGCGGGTGTATCGGAAGACCTGGTCCGCATCTCGGTCGGTATCGAGCATGTCGACGACATCATAGCCGATATCGAGCAGGCGCTGGCCAAGGCCTGATCAAAAATCCACGAGCCGGGGGCGACAGCTCCCGGTTTGAGGCCTAATATGGCGCCATAGTGGTCGCAGGTTCTGCGTCACGCGCCGGTCATGCGCCTTTCGCAAGTGTCTTGCGACCTCCTTTGTGGAGGAGTGTTCAATATGGCCCGAATGCACATCATGTCCGGTGCCGGCGAAAAGCTGGACATGCCGGCGATCCGCCAGATCACGCTGTCCGACCTGGGCGACGTGCTGAGGCGCGGCGCGGCCGATTTCTGGGCCAAGCCCAGCCACTATGTTCTGCTCATGCTGATCTATCCCATGATCGGCATCGTGCTCACGGTCTGGATGAATGGCTGGCACACCTGGACCCTGCTCTATCCGCTGGTCGGCGGCTTTGCGCTGATCGGCCCGATTGCCGCCCTGCCGCTCTATGAAGTGTCGCGGCGGCTCGAAATGGGCGAGAATCCCAGCTGGCGCGATGCCATGGGCGTGCTCAGGTCTCCCGCCATCGGCAGCATATTGGCGGTCGGCGCCATGCTCTTCGTGCTGTTCACGCTCTGGCTCACCAGCGCCCAGGCGCTTTACGAGGGCATTTTCGGCGCCTCACCGCCGCGTACGTTCGACGGCCTCGTCAACCAGGTCTTCACCCAGCCCGGCGGCATGACGCTGCTGGCCGCGGGAACCGGCCTCGGCGCGCTCTTCGCCCTCGTCGTGCTCTGCACCTCCGTCATCGCCTTCCCGCTGCTGCTCGATCGCGATGTCGGCGCCTATGTGGCGGTGGAGACCTCGCTCCGGGCGGTCATGTACAATCGCGTGCCGCTCCTTGTCTGGGGTGTCATCGTCGGCGCGGGCCTGTTCGTCGCCTCGCTGCCGCTCTTCGTCGGCCTCGCCGTGGTCCTGCCCATCTTCGGCCACGCCACCTGGCACCTCTATCGCAAGCTGGTCGAGCCCAT
>CBFGPB010000229.1:0-4697 GCA_965650545.1 uncultured Devosia sp.
ATGGCCGCAACATGGCCGGCGCGCGTGGCCTCTGGCGCGCCACCGGCATGAAGGACGGCGATTTCGGCAAGCCCATCATTGCCGTGGTCAATAGCTTCACCCAGTTCGTGCCGGGCCACGTGCACCTCAAGGACCTCGGCCAGCTGGTTGCCCGCGAGATCGAGGCCGCCGGCGGCGTGGCCAAGGAATTCAATACCATCGCCGTCGACGACGGCATCGCCATGGGCCATGACGGCATGCTCTATTCGCTGCCCAGCCGCGACATCATCGCGGACTCGGTGGAGTACATGGTCAACGCCCATACCGCCGACGCCATGGTCTGCATTTCCAATTGCGACAAGATCACCCCGGGCATGCTCAATGCGGCCATGCGGCTCAATATCCCCGTGGTCTTCGTCTCGGGCGGCCCGATGGAAGCGGGCAAGGCCGTGATCAAGGGCAAGCTGCAGGCACTCGACCTGGTCGACGCCATGGTGATGGCCGCCGACGACCACTATACCGACGCCGAAGTGCAGGCCGTGGAAGAGGCCGCCTGCCCCACCTGCGGCTCCTGCTCGGGCATGTTCACCGCCAATTCCATGAACTGCCTCACCGAGGCGCTGGGCCTCAGCCTGCCCGGCAATGGCTCGACCCTCGCCACCCATTCGGACCGCAAGCGCCTGTTCCAGGAAGCGGGCCACCTGATCGTTGACCTCGCCCGCCGTTATTACGAGCAGGAAGACGAAAGCGTGCTGCCCCGCTCGATCGCCACCAAGGCAGCCTTCGAAAACGCCATGAGCCTCGACATCGCCATGGGCGGCTCGACCAATACCGTGCTCCATATCCTGGCCGCGGCCCATGAAGGCGGCGTCGATTTCACCATGGACGACATCGACAGGCTGAGCCGCAAAGTGCCGGTTCTCTCCAAAGTGGCGCCCGCCAAGCAGGACGTCCACATGGAAGACGTCCATCGTGCCGGCGGCATCTTCGCCATTCTCGGCCAGCTCGACCGCGCCGGCCTGATCAACCGCAAGGAACCCACGGTCCACGCTGCGACCATGGGCGACGCCATCGACAAGTGGGACATTTCCCGCACCAATTCCGAATCCGTGCGCAATTTCTACATGGCCGCGCCCGGCGGCGTGCGCACGACGGAAGCCTTCAGCCAGTCCAACCGCTGGAAGGAACTCGACACCGACCGCACCAATGGCGCCATCCGTTCGCCCGAAAACCCCTTCTCCAAGGATGGGGGCCTGGCCGTTCTCAAGGGCAATATCGCGCTCGATGGCTGCATCGTGAAGACGGCCGGCGTCGACGAGTCCATCCTCAAGTTCACCGGCCCGGCCCGCGTGTTTGAGAGTCAGGACGCTACCGTGAAGGCTATTCTCTCCAACGAGATCAAGCCCGGCGACGTCGTCGTCATCCGCTATGAAGGCCCCAAGGGCGGCCCCGGCATGCAGGAAATGCTCTATCCCACAAGCTACCTGAAATCGAAGGGCCTGGGCAAAGCCTGCGCCCTGCTGACCGATGGGCGTTTTTCGGGCGGCACCTCGGGCCTCTCCATCGGCCATGCCTCGCCGGAAGCCGCCGAAGGCGGCGCCATAGGTCTCGTGCGTGAGGGTGACACGATCGAGATCGATATCCCCAACCGCACCGTCAATGTGCTGGTTTCCGACGCGGAGCTGGCGAGGCGTCGCGCCGAGCAGGACGCAAAGGGCTGGAAGCCGGAGCACCCGCGCAAGCGCAAGGTGACGACAGCACTCAAGGCCTATGCGGCCCTGGTGACCTCCGCCGCCAAGGGCGCGGTGCGCGACACGGCCGCCATCGACAAGCTCTGGCACTGATCCTCACCCTCGGGCTTGACCCGAGGGGCTGCCGCCTGCGGCAGTGCATCATTGCGACAATCGCGTGACAAGCCCGGCTCGTGGTGCTAGTACCCGCGCAGCCATCCAGCGGCCTGCCAAGGCCTGCTGGGCTGGTCAGGCTCGATAGCGGGGATTCCACCCTCCCTATCGGGCCGACCCTGATCCCCAAAAAAGAAGCGATCTCAGGCGATGCCCAGTTCGGCACGCAGCTTCCTGGTGAGCCCCGCGGCCACCAGGGCATGCGAGCGGCCGATATAGGCGATGAGATCGTCCTCGGTGAGCGGCGAGCCCTGCTGCACCGACACCCATTGCCGCTTGGCGAAATAGGCCGCCTGCCCCACGCCATCGAGCGCGGTCAGGATATCGAAACTGGCTTCGCCGCATTTGAAAACCAGCCGCAGCGGCGCTTGATCGGACAACAGGCAGAACACTTTGCCACCCACCTTGGCGATGCGGGCATCCCATTGGTCCACCAGGGTGACGCCAGGCATGGCCCCGACCAGGCGGTCGTAGCCGGCGCGATCATAGAGGCTCAATTGTGCTCCTCGGGCAGGTCGGGCAAAGGCATGAAATCGACGCCGTCCTCGAGCAGCCCCGCCACCTCGTCGCGCGTCGCTTCGCCATAGATGCCGCGTGCTTCAGCTTCCTCGAAATGGATCTTGCGCGCCTCTTCGGCGAACCTGTCGCCGACATAGTCGGCCTCGCTGGTGACCTTGTGCCGCAACGCCCTGAGCATTTCCCGCATCCGGGTGGCCTCGGGATGCCCCGAGCTCAGCGAGACCCGGTCCTGGTCGGTGCGGGCCACCGACGGCGCCATGGGTGCCTTGGTCACCGTGGGATCGCCGCAGACGGCACAGGTCACGATGCCGCGCGCCTGCTGCTGGTCGAAGGCGGCAGCGCTCTTGAACCACGCGTCGTACTGGTGCCCCTTGGAGCAATGGAGTGAATACTGGATCACGGCGAATTCTCTTGGGCCTACAGGCAGGTCCGGTCTGGTTGGTCAGGATATAGGCCGGAGCCCTATGGCTGCAACGCCCCGGGCGCGGCAAAATCGCGCGCATTGGCCAGCGCCGGAATGCGCGCGCGGGCATCGGCCACCGCCTCCGGGGTGATCTCGGCCACAAGCACGCCCGGTTCGTCATGGTCGAACTCGGCCACGATCCGGCCCCAGGGATCGATGATCAGCGAACGGCCATAGGTCGCCCGCCCATTGGGATGGGTCCCGCCCTGCGCGGCGGCGATCACATAGGACCCCGTCTCGATGGCTCGCGCCCGCAGCAGCACATGCCAATGCGCCTGACCGGTGGGCACGGTGAAGGCCGCCGGCACCGCCAAAAGGGTGGCCCCGGCATTGGCCAGGGCGTTGAAGAGCCGGGGGAAGCGCATGTCGTAGCAGATCGACATGCCCAGCGTGAACGCGCCCAGCGGCGCCGTCACCGCCGCCTCGCCGCCTTTGTAGGTGGCGCTTTCCCGATAGGCGTCGAGCCCGGCTATATCGGCATCGAACAGGTGGATCTTGTCATAGGTTGCGGCAATGGCCCCGTCCGGCCCGAACAGCACGGAGCGGTTGGCAAAGCGCCCGTCGGGCAGCGGCACGGCCAAAGACCCGATATGGATATGCATGCCGTATTCGCGGGCCAGTTCGCCCACAAGCGCGAGTTGTGCGTGTCCTTCGAAGGGCGCGGCCACGCTGCGCAGCTGATCGCGATTCTCCGGGAAGATCATGGTGACTTCCGGGGTCAGCGCGTAGGCGGCGCCCGCCGCCGCGGCCTGGGCCAGCAGCGGCTCGAGCGCGGCCAGGTTGGCATCGGGGTCGAGCCCGGACCGCATCTGGATGGCGGCAATCTTCATCGTGCCCGCAGACCTCTTCTTGGCACCACCGCGTGCAGGCGCCTACTGGGCCAGCAGCGGATCGAGCGCGCCGCGCCGGTCGAGGGCGGCCATGTCGTCATAGCCGCCCACATGGGTGTCGCCGATGAAAATCTGCGGCACGGTGCGACGGCCATGGGCCCGGTGGGTCATGGCTTCGCGCAACTGCGGGTCGAGCACGGAAATCTCGGTATAGTCGACGCCCTTGTCGGCCAGCAGCGACTTGGCGGCATGGCAGTAGGGGCAGGTCGGGGTGGTGTAGATCTCGATCTTGGCCAAGGGGTTACCTCCTCAGGGAGAACGGGGCTTTGCCCTCTTATATGGGTAAGTCCGCGCCGATGACAACGCGGGCAAAGGTCAGCACGTCAACGCTCTCCACCCCGCCGCGCAGCAGGGTCCGCGTCACCGCCTTGGCGGTGGCGCCGGTCGTATAGACATCATCGACCAGAACCACCCGCCGCCCGCCGGCACGGGCGAGACCCTGGGGGTGAACGGCGAAGGCACCCTGCACGTTGCGCTGCCGCCCATCGCCGCTGAGCCCCACCTGCTGGCGGGTGCGCCGGCGGCGGCCGACCACGTCATGCGCCACCGGCAGGCCGGTCAGCCGGCCCAGCATGCGGGCCAGTTCCGCCGACTGGTTGTAGCGCCGCTCGCGCTGGCGCGCCGGATGCAGCGGCACGGGCACCAGCAGGGCATCGCCGCCCAGGATGTCGTGCCCGGCCCCGGCCATCAGCCGGGCACAGAACCGGGCCAGTTCGGGCCGGTCGCCATATTTGAGGCGGCCGACCAGCGTGCCGGCCATGTCGTTGTAGACCACCGCCGCCCGCGCCCGGGCAAAGGGGGGCGGGTCGGCCAGCGCCTCGGCGGAGCGCGTTTCGGGCCCCAGGCTGACCTCGAAGGGCAGGCCCAGCACCGGGCAGAAGGGCGCGGTGATCGGACGCAAGCCTTTGAAACAATTGGCAAAAATCGTATCAGGCGACCCGG
>CBFGPB010000230.1:0-4690 GCA_965650545.1 uncultured Devosia sp.
GGCGCAAACGGCTCACGGGCGGGGGCCGGATCGAAGCTGGGCAAGCCATCGTCGGCGGCGAAGCCGACATCGTCTGCGTCAACCAAGGTCGGACCGTCGCCGGCCTCGGTATCTGCCAAGATCGAATCGAAGCTGAACCCCTCGGCGTCTCCCCCCTCTTCCACGATCTGAGAGGGAGACAGAGCCAGAGGCTCGATATCGTCGAGCATGTCGCTCAGGTCACGATCGGCCGGCTCGGACAGCGGGCGGGCGGGCGCGGCCTGCATCGGCGGCGGCGCCGCCTGAACAGACGGCCGGCGGGGCGCCCCGGCAGCATCATCGTCGGCGATGATCTGTCGAATGGACGACAGGATTTCGTCCATGGAGGGTTCTTTGGGTGCCGGCTTGTTCATCAGTGCCTCTTACTCATGCGCCCGACTGGGAAAGGTATCCGCAGTTACCCTGCCCTGATTCGTAAGAAACAGCTTAGTCCGATGAGGGGGAATTAGGAATCATCCCAAGGCCGGAACTTGAGGTCTTCCACGAAAAGTTGTGGCCGGGACGAGCCCGGCCACAAGATTTGGCGTGTGCCTCAAATCATTCGGCGACGGTGCGCAATTCCTGCCAGACGTCTTCCACCGCCTGCGTGTATGGCACAGCTGTCTTGATCTCGACCGGCAGCGCCAGATCGCGGGCGGTCAAGCGCCCCATGGCGCTCAGGAGCGAAAAGGTCGCGATTGTCTTGCTGCTGGATGCGTTGATCAGGGCCTCGCGGGCGCTTGTCAGGTCGGCCTGGGCATTGAGCACGTCGAGCGTGGTTGCGGCACCCAGGTCACGCTCCTGGATGACGCCATCGAGAACGGTATTGCTCGAGGCGACGGCGGCCTGAGCGGCGCTGATCTGTGCATCGGCGCTCTGAATGCCCGTCCAGGCCGCAATGACGGCCTCCCGAATCTGGTCATAGGCGGACATGGCGTCCACTTCCGACTTGATCTGGTTGAGATTGGCCTGGCGCACGGCCGAGCCCATGCGGCCGCCAGAATAGATCGGAATGGAAATGTTGAAACCGAGTGAGGCGGAAATCCCGTCGCGCGCCGGATTGCCCGACGGGCCGGTCCAGGACGTCCCGACCTGCCCCGTGACACTCGCCGTGGCGCCGAAATAGCCGGCCTGAGCAGCATCGCTCCCAGCTTGGGCGGCGCGGATGCCGGCCTTGGACAGGAGAATGGCCGGATGGCCAATCTCGGCCTCGGCAATGGCCGCATCAATCGAGCGGGGCAGCAAATTGCCGTAGTTGTGACCTGTCGAGAGCCCCTGCGGACGCTGGCCCACCAGGCGCTGGAACGTCGCTTCACTGGCCTGAAGGCTACCGAGGGCGGCTTGCTGGGCGGCCTGTCCCTGGGCCAGACGCGCCTGGGCCTGGGCAACGTCGATACGAGTGCCCTCGCCCACATCCAGACGATCCTGCGCTGACTGGAGCTGCGCCTGGAAGAACGTGACATTTTCCTGCCGCAGGGCGAGCAATTCGCGGCCGCTCAACACGGCCATATAGGCCTGGACGACCTGCAGGAGCACATTCTGCTCGGTGTTGCGGATCTGGTACTCCGCCACTTCCGCAGCAGCGCGGGCAGCCTCGACCTGAGCGGCAGTACGATTGTTGTCGTAAATCGTCTGATTGTACGAGAGACCGGTCGTCAACGACGAATTGGGGCTCCAGTTACCGCCAACCAGGCTCGTTCCGGTGCTCCCGCTGATCGAAGCGCCGACGGTGGGGAGCATGCCCGACTTGGCCTGTACGATCCCTTCGGCGGACGCCTTTGCGCTCAGCAGAGCGGACTGCAGATCAGGCGCGTGATTATAGGCAGCCGTCAGGGCCTGCGAGATCGATTGGGCGTGGGCCGCGCCTGCACTTGCACATGCCAGAACCACGGCAAGCATGCTCGCCCCAAACAGTCCGCGATTCTTCATAAACCCAGTCTCCGTACCCTTGCACTTTTATGCGTGGCAGATGGGTTGCACAACCTTCCGAGACAATCTTCCGGCAAGTTTAATGACACGGAAATGCCCGATCGTGTCTCCAACGCAACACTTCGCCTAGAACACAAAGTCTTCCGTGCTTTTTCCCGCATCTAGAACCGGGAGATTAGCATTGAAGGTCGTCCGCATCACGACACCCTCCCGTCCCTTCTCCAGGACAGTGGCCGTCCCGACCGGCCCTTTCCGTAGAAGACAGATCAAGCGGCCTTGAGGAACCAACAGCTCCAGAAGGGACTCAGGCAGATTCTCCAGCGCACCCTCGATAAGGATGGTGTCAAACTTGTTAATATCGCGTGAGGGACGATCATCGTTCAGCACAGTGGCATTGGTGATGCCGAGCGCAGCCAGATTGGCGCGGGCCGCCTCGGCCAGTGCGGCATCGGGCTCCAGTGCGACGACCTCCCTTGCCAGGCTTGCGAGTATGGCGGTCGAGTAACCTGTCCCCGGCCAGCAATCGAGGACGCGATGGGTCTGCAGAACCTCGGCAAGTTGCAGAAGGCGCGCCAGCGTGGCGGGGGCCATGACAAAGCGATTCCTGCCCAGGGGATGGTGGGCATCGGTATAGGCCAACGTTCGCCGGTCGGCTGGAATGAATATTTCGCGCGGTATGCGGCGAAGAGCCGAGAGCAAGCGGGGATCCGTAACCCCGCTGGTTGCCACCTGATGGTCCACCATCGCCTTCCGCGCGGATTGAAAGTCAACCATGAAGCTCGCTCTCCGCGGATTGTGAACCCGGCGAATATGGCCCGGAGCGGGCCAAAGGCAAGCTCGGGATTATTCCTCAGCCGCGGGATCGGACCGGCTGCGCCTGTCACGACTGTTCCGTTGAGCGTGGCCGGGTCCAGGATCGACCGGTTGCTCCTCCATGGAGCCGTCAGGCCGGCGGCCCAGGTCATCAATATTGTCGTCCCGTTGTTCGCCGGGATCGGTTTCGAGCGGCGCGGGCTTGGATTTCTGTACGGACATGGGTTCCTCCTTGGATGGAGTGGGGTCAACCCCGTTGCCCGCCCGCTGTTCCCTCGGGGCAGCAAAAAGCCCCGGAGGCTTTCGCCTTCGGGGCCGTTTATCGGTCTTCGATATTTTTCAATCGCGTTCCGACAATGAGATAATGCACTGGCCAGCAAAACGTTCCCGCGCGTGCAGGCTTAATTCGGCGGTGCCGCCGAGCACGCAATTTTCCGGGGATCTTTGAGATGGAGGCCGCGTCCGGAATCGAACCGGAGTACACGGATTTGCAATCCGCTGCGTAACCACTCCGCCACGCGGCCTCTGAGCGCCAGTACCTATTGGACGCCAATCGCTTATGCAATAGACTCGTTTACGGGCTGTGTATTTTCTGGTGAGCCCCATGCGCGGGAAGCGCTGGAGGCCCTAGGGCAGACCGGTAGTGCGGCACTTGGAGCTCTGGCCGTTCGATGCAGTTCAAGGTGACCTCCGCCTATTACGACGAGACAAGCAAATACCTGGTCTATACGGCGACCGGCGAACGTGATGGCGCGCGCTATACGGTCTCGTCCCGGGTCAAATGCCTCAAGCCGCCCAATACGCCGGAACGACTGCATATGGTGGTGCTTCTGGCGCTGACCGATCAATTCAAGCGGCCCAGCCCTTCGGGGAAACGCGGCTAGCATGCTTGCCTGATGACGGTGGCGCCGCCAATCGCGACTGACTAGCCTGTCACCGTCTCAAACAACGGATTCGCCATGTCCACCGAAGCCATCTTGCCGTCGCGGCGCGACTATGCCCAGCCGGTTTTTGCCGGCATGCTGGCGGCCGTCGTCGGCTCGGCGAGCACGTTCACGCTGGTGCTGGCGGCCCTCGCGGCTGCCGGCGCGACACCGCAACAGGCCGGTTCCGGGCTGTTTTCCGTCTGCATCGCCATCGGCATTCTCAATATCGTCATCGCCTGGAGGGTGCGGACGCCGATCAGTTTCGCATGGACAACGCCTGGAATGGCGTTCCTTCTCACCGTTGGCGAACCGGTTGGCGGGTTCCCGGCGGTGGCGGGCGCCTTCCTCGTCTGCGCGGCCTTGATCGCGTTGACGGGACTGATTTCGCCACTTGGACGGGTGATCGCAGCGATTCCCCCGGCGATTGCCAATGCCATGCTGGCCGGCATGCTGCTGACGCTTTGCCTCGCGCCCCTGGACGCCTTGGGCGAAATGCCGTGGCACACCCTGCCGATACTGGTTGCGTGGGGACTGGGCCTACGATTCGCGCGACGCTATGCCGTCCCGATCGCCGTCGTCGTGACAGCCATAGTGCTGGCGACAACGACGCACCTGCCGCCTGGCACATTTGCCGGCGCCTGGCCTGTACTGGTGCCGGTCATGCCCGAGTTCACCCTCGACACGATCGTTCGCATCGCCCTGCCCCTCTACGTTGTTACCATGGCCTCGCAGAACCTGCCCGGTATTGCGGTGATGAAGGGCAATGGCTTCTACCTCCGTCCCTCACCGGTTTTCGTCATTACGGGCCTGGCGAGTGGCGCGACCGCTTTCTTCGGCGGACCAACGAGCAACCTTGCTGCCATCACGGCGGCGATCTGCGCGGGACCGGAAGCCCATCCCGACCCGGACCGACGCTGGCCTGCCCCTGTTGCCGCCGGCTTCACGTACCTGGTGTTCGGGCTGACGGCGAGCCTGGCCGCGGCCTTCATAGCCGCCTCGCCGCC
>CBFGPB010000231.1:0-4686 GCA_965650545.1 uncultured Devosia sp.
CTGCTCGAATATCTGATGAAGAATGCCGGCAAGGTGGTGACGCGCACCATGCTGCTCGAAAATGTCTGGGACTATCACTTCGACCCCCAGACCAATGTCATCGACGTGCATATGTCGCGCCTGCGCTCGAAAATCGACAAGGGTCACGCCAACCCGCTGCTGCATACGGTGCGCGGCGCCGGCTATATGATCCGGGAGTAGGCCGTGAGCCGTTTCGCCCAGGTCTGGCGGACCTCTACTGTCCGCCTGACCGCCACGTTCATCGCCATCTTCATCATCTTCGCCATCCTGCTGATGGGCTTCATCGGCTGGCAGTCAAGCGTCCAGATCCAGCGCCAGCAAGCCGATGACATCGACCGCGAAATCCGCCTGTTCCAGCGCATAGAAGCCAATCAGGGTATTCGCGCCCTGGCCTTTGCCGTCAATCGCCTGTCAACCCAGCCGGGGCCGGGGCTCTACTACCTCGGCGATGCTTCCGGTCTCTATCTCCTCGGCAATGTCTCGGACGTCCCGGTCGAGGTGGTCATCACGCCCGGCGTCTATAGCTTCGACTATGAACGGCCTAATCCACTCGATGACGTGCAGGGCGAGGATTCTCGCCCGCAGCGGCAGAGCGAAGGCGTGGCCGTGGTCCGGTCGGTCGAGTTGAGCAATGGCATGCGGCTCGTTGTCGGGCGCGACGTGGTCGAGCGCCGTGGCTATTCCGCCATTATCCTCCAGAGCTTCCTGGTCGGCGTGGTCGGCATCATCCTGTTCTCGCTGATCGCGGGCGGCATCACTGCGCGGCGCGTCCTGCGGCGCATCGACACCATCCAGCAGACCTCGACCAAGATCATGTCGGGCAACCTGTCCGAGCGCGTCCCGGTCACCAAGCGCAACGACGAATTCGATGCGCTGGCCACCAATCTCAACGCCATGCTGGACCGGATCGAGCAGCTCCTGCAGGGCCTCAAGGAAGTGACTGACAATGTCGCCCACGACCTCAAGACGCCCCTGACGCGCCTCCGCAACCAGGCCGAGGCGGCGCTGCGCGACACGGCCAGCGAGGACACGCGCGAAAGGGCGCTGGAAACGGTCATTGCCGAGAGCGATCGGCTGATCCAGACCTTCAATGCGCTGCTGATGATTGCGCGGGTCGAGGCCGGGGCGCCCTCCGGCGTTCTGAGTGAGATCGATGTCAGCGATATTGTGGCCGATCTGGCCGAGCTCTACGGCCCGGTGGCCGAGGACGAAGGCATTGAGGTTGAAACCAGGATCGAACCCGGCGTCACGCTCAAGGCCAATCGCGAGCTGATCGGCCAGGCCATGGTCAATCTTCTTGAGAACGCGATGAAATATGCGCGCCCCGAGGATGAGCGTACCGGCAGGATCACTGTGGACCTTCAGCGCGAAGCCGGCGTCGTGCGGATAGTTGTCGCCGACAATGGCCCCGGCATTCCGGAGGCCGATCGCAAGCGCGTGCTCGAACGTTTCGTGCGGCTCGAGAAGAGCCGCTCCGAACCCGGCTCTGGCCTCGGTCTCTCGCTGGTCAATGCCGTGGCACGCCTGCATGGCGGCACGTTCCGGATCGAGGACAACCAACCCGGCGTCCGGGCGGTCATCGAGTTGCCGGCGGGTCAATAGCCGACCTTGCCGGTCTGGCGGGGCCGCGCTATGCCTCAAAAATGAGCACGACCCTCGCCGCCCTCCCGCCCGTCGATCATCCCCGGTTTGACGCCCTTCTTGCCGAATTGCCCAACGGGGCGGCCTTGCAGAGCGCAGCGCCGCTCCTGGGGCCCCTGCTGGAGGCGGCACCCTATCTCCTGGACTTGACCCGCGAGCACGCCGAGTGGCTGGCTTCGGCGCTCGACGCCGGGCCGGATGCGGCCTTTGCAGCGCTCATCGAGGAGGTCGCGGAGGCGGGGCGCTCCGAAGACGAGGCCACCGTGGGAGCCATGTTGCGCCGCGCCAAGGGCTGCACTGCGCTTCTTGCGGCGGTCGCCGAAACGGGCAAGGCCTGGACCACGGCGCGCGCCACCGAAGCTCTGTCCGATCTTGCCGACGCGGCCTTGGAAGCGGCAATGGACCTGCTGATGCGGCAGGCCTTCGACAAGGGGCAACTGGTGCTGGAGCGGGAGCAGGCACGGGCCGCCAATTCCGGCCTCGCCATCTTCGCCCTGGGCAAGCATGGCGGGCGCGAGCTCAACTATTCCTCCGACATCGACATCGTCGCCTTCTTCGATCCGCAAAAGCCGGTCCTGGCGGATCCGTCAGAAGCCACGAAAATCTATTCGCGCATGGTGCAGAAGCTGGTCGGCCTGATGGAGGACCGGCAGGCCGGGGGCTATGTCTTCCGCACCGACCTGCGTCTCAGGCCCGATCCCGGTTCGACCCCGGTGGCCATCTCCTTCGATGCGGCTTTGGCCTATTACGAAGTGCGCGGTCAGAACTGGGAACGCGCCGCCTGGATCAAGGCAAGACCCTGTGCCGGCGACAAGGGGGTGGGCGAAGCCTTTCTCAAGGAACTGGCGCCCTATGTCTGGCGAAAGCACCTGGACTTCGCCACCATCGCCGACATCCAGGCGATGAAGCGCCAGATCAACGTCTCCAAGAAGGTCGGCGACATCCGCGTCGAGGGCCACAATGTCAAACTCGGCCGCGGCGGTATCCGCGAGATCGAGTTCTTCACCCAGACCCAGCAATTGATCGCCGGCGGTCGCGACAAGGCTTTGCGCGTGCGCCCGACGTCGCAGGCCCTGGCGGCGCTGGCCGCCGCCAGCTGGATCAGCGACAAGACAGCGCGCGAACTGACCGAGACCTATTGGTACCTGCGCGCTGTCGAGAACCGGTTGCAGATGCTGCGCGACGAGCAGACCCATATCATGCCCGATACGCCCGAAGCGGTGGCGGTCATCGGCCGGCTGATGGGCGAGGCGGACCTCGCCACCTTCGAAAAGACTTATCGGGCTGCACTTGAGCGGGTTGCCCGCTACTATGCCGAGCTCTTCACCGAGGGCGAGACCCTGGGTTCGGGCGAAGGCAATCTGGTATTCACCGGCAGCGACGACGATCCGGGCACGCTCGAAACCCTCACCGCCATGGGTTTTGCCGATGCGCCCAAGGCGATCGCCACCGTGCGCAAATGGCACTATGGGTCCTACGCGGCAACCCGTACCGCCGCCGCGCGCGCGCATCTGACCGAGCTGCTGCCGGCCTTGCTGCTGACCTTCGGTCGCGCCGGCAATGCCGACGCTGCCATGGCCCACTTCGACGATTTTCTGGCCCGGCTGCCGGCTGGGGTTCAGCTCTTCGCGCTGCTGCGCAATCACGAACAGCTGCGCACGCTATTGGTCCAGTTCATGGCCTCGGCGCCCCGCATGTCCGAGGCTGTTATCCACCGCGCCCATGTCATGGACGCCCTCATCGACCCGGCCTTCGCCAATGACGTGACCCATCGCGATGTGCTGGTTGCCAAGGTCGACGCCTTTCTCGCCGATGCCCGATCCTATGAAGAGCTGATCGATCGCGCCCGCATCATCGGGCAGGAGCAGAAATTCCTCGTCGCCGCTGGCCTGCTCTCGGGCACAGTCACATCGCAGGGCGCCGCGGAACAGTTCACCGCCCTTGCCGAGACACTGCTCAACCGGCTTTTCGACAAGGTGCAGGACGAGTTCGCCACGCGCCACGGCCGCATTCCTGGTGCCGAGGTGGCGCTCCTCGCTTTCGGCAAGATGGCGAGCCGGGAGATGACCTACACTTCAGATCTCGACTTCATCCTGCTCTACGACGCGCCGGACACCGAATCCGATGGCGAGCGCCAGCTCTCGACGCCGCATTACTTTGCCCGCCTGACCCAGCGCCTCGTCGCTGCCGTCTCTGCCCCGACGGCAGAGGGCGTGCTCTACGAGGCCGATATGCGGTTGCGCCCCTCTGGCAATTCCGGGCCGCTGGCCACCAGTCTTTCCGGCTTCCGCGCCTATCACAAGGACAATGCCTGGACCTGGGAGCATCTGGCATTGAGCCGCGCACGGGTGATCGCTTCGACCGGTGCGCTGGGCGGCAAGGTGGATGCGGAAATCGCCGAGGTGATGGCCCGCCCGCGCGATGTCGCCAGGACAATCGAGGACGTCGTCTCCATGCGGGCACTGATGGCCAAGGAGCGCAAGCCGCGCCATGCCTTCGATCTCAAGCTCGCCACCGGGGGTCTCGTCGATCTCGAATTCATCGCCCAGTCGGCGCAATTGGTGGCGGGCGACAGGATCGGCCTGCCGCAGGCGCCGACGGCCCGTGTGCTGGCGCGGCTGGAGGAGGTTGGCCTGGTGCCAACCGGCCAACGGCTGGCCGAAATCCATGGTGTCTATTCGACGGCGCTGCAGGTGATGAGCTCGGCGCTGGTCAGTCCATTCAAGGAAGAGGCCTGGACCCCGGCCTTCAAGGAGCTTCTGGCCCAGCTCTGCAACTATCCCGATTTCGGGCGGCTCGAGTTGGACATTGGCCAGATGCAGGGAGAGGTGCGGGCCGCGACCGAGGATTGGTACGCAAGGGCCGCAAGTCTCTAGGCGGCAAGCAGGTCCGTGGCTGCGGGATCGAGCGGCAGGGTGATGGCGACCGTTGTGCCCAAGGCTGGACTTGAGTCGATGGCCATGCGTCCGCCGCTCAGCTCGGCGATGGCGCGGGCGATGGAAATGCCCAGCCCCGGCCCGACGC
>CBFGPB010000232.1:0-4659 GCA_965650545.1 uncultured Devosia sp.
TCGTTCTCGACCGTGCAATAGATGACGCGGGGTTTTTCGCCGCCGACATAGGCGCGCAGGAGCTTCAAGAATTCCAGCCCGCTCATGATGGGCATGTTCCAGTCGAGCAGGATCGCGTCCGGCATTTCCTGGCGGCACTTGTCGATGGCTTCCTGCCCGTCCTCCGCCTCGTCCACGATATAGTCGAGATCTTCCAGGATGCGGCGCGCGACTTTGCGCACCACGCTGGAATCATCGACAATCAGGCAAGTGCGCATGGGTTCGCCCCGTGACGGTAGTGACGCTTTACCGACTATGCCGTCCAATAGGTTGGCGAATGGTTAGCGTGTACCCCCGAAATTGTCGGCTTGCAGGCCCGCCCTATTGGGAAATATCCCATAGCTGCGGCCACTTAGCGGCTATTCAGCGGCTTCCGCCTTGGCCTTGGGCACGGCCGTGAAGAAGAACATGTCGTTCTCGATGCCGATATTGACTTCCATATCGGTCATGCGGGCGAGGAGGCCAGTATAGAAGGGCTGGATGCCGCGCGCATCCACCGAGCCCTCTTCCGGCATGCCCGAGAGCAGGCCTGCGGCACCGGAGGGCACCAGCGTCTTCTGGCGCTTTTCCGGATCGCTCTTTGAGGTGAACTCGAACTTTTCCTCGCCGGCCGGGCCGGTGATCGAGGCCGTCACTACGCCGCCGCGCGGCACCGACCCGGCGGCGATCAGCAGCATGTTCATGAACAGCTTGGCCTTGTGCTTGGGCAGGAGGATCAGCGGCACGTTCCATTCGAGATCAGCCTTCTCGATATCGAACAGGATGCGGGCCACGCGCTCGCACTCGCGCGTGTCGATATCGGTGCCAGCGGTCGAGGAGGCGCCATAGGCGAGACGGGCGAATTCGAGCTTGGCGCGGCTCTGCTTGGCGGCACTGGCGATCAGTTCGCGCGCCCCTTCGGCCATTTCGCCCTGGTTGGGATCGGAGAGGACTTCAAGGCCATTGCCGATGGCACCGATGGGATTGATGAGGTCGTGGCAGACCCGCGAGCACAGCATGGCGGCGAGGTCCGTTGCCTTGAGCTCAATGATGTCCATGGTGCGGGGTCTCCTGGGCGCCGTGCGGCGAAAATGGCAAGAATCACTTGAGGGACAATAAAGCCCCCGGCGCGCGCGGACTACCGGGTCGAGAGCGTTTTGGACAGAACCTGCCAGTGCTCCTGGCCCTTGAGGGCCGCCGCATCGGGCGCAAGCAGGAAGGCCTCCCGGTTGGAGGCCGAATAGAAGAGATAGAGCCGCTGCTTGTAGACCACGTAGATGGAGGGATCGGAGTCGGAGATGAAGCCGCGCGCCATGCTCATGGCGCCGTGGCCGCCATATTGCGGCGCGTAGATCTCGGGATTGCGCGAAAAGACGTCGAGATTGGCCTGGTTGGCAAACTGGAACGGCGCGCCCATCCAGACGAACTCGTAATCGGGATGGCCCGGCAGGGGGGCGGGTTCGGTGAAATAGGAGACCGGGTCCATGCCGCCCATGGCAATGCCGGTCAGCGGATCGGTCTGCACCCAGGTGACGATGGACTGGCCCAGCGCTGGCTGGATCGCGGCGGAACCGGGCCCGAAAAGCGGCAGAACAAGGGCGATCATGGTTAAGATTTGTTTAGAGGTTTGCTTCATGATTGGCCCGAATGATCGCCATGCCAGGGCCCCGAGACTAGGGCAAGACCTTAAGGTCTTCGTAAAGGTGAGGCGTGCTTGAGGGGAGAACCTGTCATGTTGAAGCGCCTAGCCCAGCTCACGACCCTGCTGCTTGCCCTCATGGCCTTCGCGGCGCCGGCGCATGCGCAGGGCTCGCTGAGCGACACTTTCTCCGGCGAGGAACTGGTCGAGAGCGGCCGCGAATTCTTCGGCTCTGCGGCGCAGGGCCTGGCCTCGGTGGTGGAAAGGGCGGTGAGCCAGTATGGCCAGCCCAATGGCTATATCCTGGGCGAGGAAGCGGGCGGCGCGCTCCTCATTGGCGCCAAATATGGTGAGGGCACGCTCTACACCCGCAATGCCGGCCAGTTCAAAATCTTCTGGCAGGGCCCCAGTATCGGCCTGGATGTCGGCGGCGACGGCTCCAAGGTCATGATGCTGGTCTACAATCTCAACACCATCCAGGACATTCTCGGGCGCTATCCGGGCGTCGATGGTTCCGCCTATGTCATCGGCGGCGTCGGCATGACCGTCACCAAGCGCGGCAATGTCGTCGTGGTGCCGATCCGCTCCGGCGTGGGCGCGCGGCTGGGCATCAATGTGGGCTATCTCAATTTCACCAGCGAGCCGACCTGGAACCCGTTCTGATCGTCATCTCTGTTCAAACCTTTGCAGGCCGGGGCCAAAAGCCCCGGCTTTGTCGTGACGGCAGGCCTCAAAGCCGTTAGGGTTAACCAGTGCCAAAGATGGCCATCACGGGCCGTTACTGGCAAATACCAAACGGGAAAGTCCCTAGGCAGGCGCGGAGGCGCTGCCGGAGGCCGCTAGGATGCTGATCGAGAACATCATGTATTTTGCGCTTGGCCTGCTGGTGGCAGGCCTGGTGGCACTCGTCATCATGCCGGCGGTGTGGAAGCGGGCCGTGCGCCTCACCAAGCGGCGCATCGAGGCGGCGACGCCCATCACCATGGCCGAGTTCCGCGCCGACAAGGACCAGTTGCGGGCCGAGTTCGCGCTCTCGACCCGGCGCCTCGAAATGAATGTCGAGGCCCTGCGCAAGCGCCTCGCCGAACAGCTTAGCGACGTCAACCAGAAGCGCACCGATCTCGGGGCGCTCAAGGCCGAGCGCGAAAACCACCTTGCCGTGGTGCGCGAGCTCGAGGCGCGCGAAGTCGAGTTGCGCGCGCGCATTCTTGAACTCGAGAAGGAGGGGGCTGACCTCGCCAACCGGCTGCGCAAGCGCGACCGGGAGCTCGAGACGCGCGCGGCCGAGATCGAGACGCTGCGCAATTCGCTCCGCGGCGGGCTGGCCAAGGCGACCAAGGTCGATGGCATGGCCCTTTCGGGCAATTACGAAGACGATATCGACCAGGTGACGACCGCGCTGGCCATCGAGCGCAAGCGCGCCGCCTTCCTCGAGGATCAGGCCCGCAGCCTGATCGAACGGCTGGAAAAATCAGACCGGCGCAGCGCCGAGGCCACAGCCGCCATCGCCCAGATGCGCGATGCCCTGGCCGGCAAGGAAGCGCAGCGCGAGGCCGATGCGGAGGAACTGCTGGCCGCCGAGGCGCGCATTGCCAGCGCCGAGAACCGCCTCAATGCCCTCCTCGCCGAAACCAGCCAGGTCGTGGAGAAGACCGAGGGGCGCGCCGAACAGCTGCTCGCCGACAAGCTCTCCATGGAAGAGGAGCTGGAACGCCTCCGCGCCAAGGTCGCCAATGTCGAGGCCGGGATCATGGCCGACTGGGAGACCGTGCGTTTCGAGGAAGCGCATCTGCGTGAAAGGCTCAATGACATTGCCGCCAGCGTCAGCCGGCTGGTCTATGCGGTCGACCATGACACGCCCGTCAATGCCGTGCCCGAGACCGAGAGCCTCTTTGATCGCGTTCAGCGCTTTGCCGACGACGGCGAGGGTGTGGAAGTCCTGCCCGCGCCCGCCAACAGCCAGAGCGGCCGCGTCTCCGAACGCCTCGCCGCGCTCAAGGAAATCCAGGGGCGGTAGGTACCAGCGGTGGGTTCCTGCCGACTGGTCCCCATGCATCAGGGTTCCGCCCTCGGACTTGATCCGAGGGCCGTCCGACATGTCCTCTTTGTAGATGGTGGTCCTCGGGTCAGGCCCGAGGACGGCGTGGTGTGCGTGGAGGGGCCGAGGCCTACTCTCCGCTGATGGTCACACTGCGTTCCAGTTCGCCCGTCCCGGCATCGTAGACATTGAGCAGGGTGGCGCCGCCGACCGAAAAGGTCACCTGGATAGTGCCATCGAGCGTGATGGCGGAGATGACTTCGGCACCCGCCGGAACGGCGACGGTCTCGGCAATGGCGGGGGGCGGGCTGTCGCGCATGACGCGATAGACAAGCGCCACACCAATCGCCATAAAGCCGAGCAACAGGATGCCCATGGATACCGCAAACGAGCGGCGGGCCTTTCCCAGCATGGCCATGGCTTCGGGCGTCAGTTCGGTGTCGGGCGCGCCGGGCGGATTAGTTTCAGGATTGCTCATGGCGGACGATACCGATTTCGAGTTTGAGGGCGAACCCATCGAGGTTGTGGTCGATGCCGCCATGGAAGGCGGACGGCTCGATGCCGAACTGGCTAAGGCGCATGACGCGCTGAGCCGCAATCGCATCAAGGATCTGATCCTGTCCGGCGCCGTCACGGTGGACGGCAGGACAGTTGCCGAACCCAAATACCGGCTCAAGGCCGGCGAGACAATCGTGCTTGTCGCGCCGCCCCCCGAAGATCCCGATCCGCAGCCCGAGGATATCCCGCTCGATATCCTCTACGAGGACGAGCACCTGATCGTCATCAACAAGCCCGTGGGCATGGTCGTTCATCCGGCCCCCGGCTCGCCCTCCGGCACGCTGGTCAATGCGCTGATCTTTCATTGCGGCGACAGCCTCAAGGGCATTGGCGGGGTCAAGCGTCCCGGCATCGTGCACCGGCTCGACAAGGATACGTCGGGGGTCATGGTGGCCGCCAAGACCGA
>CBFGPB010000233.1:0-4609 GCA_965650545.1 uncultured Devosia sp.
AAACGGGCCCTTTCGGGGGCCCGTTGTCATTTCTCCGCCAGTTCCTGCTCGGCTTCGGACCAGAACAAGTCCGCCCGGTCCGGCGGCGCGCCTTCGGCAAGCCACCGGTCATAGGCCAATTGGCGCACCAGCGCTTCCTTGGCCCGCAGCCAATAGGCCATTGCCTCTCCCTCCGGCCGACCGTCCTGTTCCCAAAGGAAATAGGCAGTCTGCCGGATCTGCTCGGCGATGGCCGTATTCTTGAGCATGAGCGGCGGTCGCCCGAGGTCAGGCGGCGGCCTTGAGATTGACGGCGGTCTTGGCGAGGCTGGTCAGCTTCTGGTCCGTGGCTTCCTCTTCCTTGAGCGTTTCGAGGAGAAGGTTCAGCACCTCCTTATGGCCAAGCTGCTTGGCCCAGGTGGCCAGCGTGCCGTAACGGGCAATCTCGTAGTGCTCGACGGCCTGGGCGGCGGAAACGAGACCGGCATCCAGCGCCTGGGTGCCCTTGTACTCGTCCATGATTTCCTTGCCTTCCTCGAGAATGCCAAGGATGGCGTCACAGGTCTTGCCGCGCGCCGGCTTGCCCAGGATTTCGAAGATCTGCTGGAGGCGTTCCACCTGCACTTCGGTCTCGGCGAGGTGCTGTTCGAAACCCGCCTTGAGGTCGGGGGACATGGCCGCCTTGGCCATCTTGGGCAGTGCCTTCAGGATCTGCCGCTCGGCATAATAGATGTCCTTGAGGGTATCGAGGAAGAGATCGTCCAGTTGCTTTTCGGCCATTTGTCTTCAGCTCCAGTTCTGAATGGGATGATGACGCTGGTCGTGCAACGGCGGGACCGAACCGAAGTTCCGGCCCCGCGCGATCACATGTGATCGGCTAGGCCTCGAACCTTTCTGTAAGCCACCGCATCTGCTCCCGATCCTGGAAGGCCTGGCCGCCCTCGTGGTTGTTGAACTCGTATTCGACGATTGACTTGTCCGCCCCGGCAAAGGCCCTGTAGGCGCCATAAACGGTCGAGGGCGGACAGATGTCGTCCATCAACGCTACCGAGAACAAAGCTGCCGCCTGGCTCTGGCGGGCAAAATTGACCCCATCGAAATAGCGCAATGTGTCGAAGACCTGGTCCTTCTTGTCCCGGTGCTGCGCGAGGAAACGAGCGATCTCGCCATAAGGGTCGCGAGCCGCGGTGCGCACGGCGCGAGGGAAATCGCAGAGGAACGGCACATCCGGCATGACCGCCTTGACCCGTCCGTCGATGCCCGCCACGGCCAGGGCGATGCCGCCACCCTGCGATCCACCGCAAACCGCGACGCGATCTGGGTCGACGAAATCCTGGTCGATCAGCGCATCCACCGCCCGCACCCCGTCGGTGAAGAGGCGCCGATAGTAGTAGTCGTTCCGGTCGAGTACGCCCTTGGTCATAACCCCCGGTATCTGGCTGGTAGAGCCGATTGGGTCCGGCGTGGCGCCGGTGCTCCAGCCCGAGCCCTGGCCGCGCGTATCCATGCGGAAATAGGCAAAACCGGATGCCGCCCAGTGCAGCAGTTCATGCGGAAAACCGCGCCCGCCGCCATAGCCTACATATTGAACCAGCAGCGGCAGCCGCCCCTCACGGACCCTGGGCAGTACCAGCCAGCCCTTGACGGGGTGGCCCCCGAAGCCCGGAAAGGTCACGTCAAAAACTTCAACCAGCTTGAGCGTTGTCTCCGCCGGATCCATGCGCACCGCCCCGCCCACGGCGCGCGCCTCATTGAGCGTATCCTGCCAGAACGCGGCGAAATCGGCCGGCATGGTGACGGCGCTTTCATAGGCACCGAGGGCAGGATGGACGAGATCGGGAAAGGGCATGGCTGGTCCGCATCTTGAATGGAAGCGGCGGCATCTTTGCGCTGGCGCCTGGCAAAAATCCAGCCCTGCCCGGCGGTTGCACACTGCTCATTGTGCCCGGAACAGGCTCCGGTGATAGGCCAGCATGGTCCGGTCCGGCCAGAGCGAGACATTGTCAGGCAGCGCCAGCATCCGCCCCGGAAGTGGCTTGGCCTCGGCACCCGGCGCCAGGTGCTCGGGATGTGGCAGGAAGGTGAAATAGTCGTCGTCGACCAGCACGACACCACGGCGCAACAGGCCCGCCGCGGCCCGGTCCACCACCACAGCATTGCTCGTGGTCATGGCCCCACCGTGTTCGAGCGGCTGGAACAGGAAGACTTCGAGGCTGTCGTCTTCGGCGGGCCCAAGGGCGCCATTGGTCACCGCACAGCGCCCGCCATAGATATCGAGCATCAGCTGACGAAAGGCAGATGCATCATCCAGCGCAAAGCTGCGCTGGACGCCCTCGCCAAATCCGCCACCTTGGTTGCCGCCGACCATCTGGTGCCCTCTCTGGGAGAAGACACTACGTGGATTCCACTATAGCGCAACGGGTGACATCGTCGTCTTCCACCGCTTCCGCGTCTGGCGTTCTCAGCGCCCCACGGTCTCGCGATAATGCGTCAGCACCTTTGCTGCATCGACTTTGACGCAGACACCATGCGACGGCCGGCCGGCCCAGGCCGGATGCCCGCCCTTGCGCGTCTCGGGCATCTGGATGGTCTGGCCAACGGCAATGCCGTCGCGAACGACCACGACCGGCCCGCGCCGCGTCTCGAACCATTCGGGATGGAGCGCATAGGTCACGGCCAGGAGGTCATGCCCCACGACGCCGGATAGGCCCATGATTTCCTTGTAGAAGCGCGCATAGTGGTCGCACATCTGACGCAGCAATTCACCATTCTCGCCCACCTCACGCGACAGGGCCGCGAGATATTCGGTGTCGAGGATAATGTCATGGGTGACGTCGAGCCCGACCACCACAACCGGCCATTCGGCCGCAAAGATTTCGTCCGCCGCCACCGGGTCGCCATGGATATTGGCTTCCGCAGCCGGGGTGATATTGCCGCTGCGGCCTTCATAGCCAAAGGCGCCGCCCATGATGATGACCCGCTTGGCCAGGAGGGCCACTTCGGGGTCGGCCCGCAGCGCCAGCGCCAGGTTGGTCATCCGGCCCACGGCGATGATCGTCACCTCGCCAGGATGGGCCCGCAACGTGTCGATGATGAACTGGCTGGCTTCGCCCGGATGCAGGCCGCTCTCATCGACCTCCGGAATGTCGATCTCGCCCAGGCCATTGAGGCCGTGGACGATGACCGGTTCGGCTTTGTCCACGCCATCGAGCGTCTTGCCGGCACCGCGAACGACCGGGGCATTCAGGCCGAACTGCTGGCGCAGGAACAGCGCGTTGCGCGTCGTGGTATCAAGATCGGCATTGCCGACCACCGTGGTGATCCCCAGAAGCTCGACCTGCGGCAGCTTGCTGAGATAGAGCAGCGCCATGGCGTCATCGATGCCCGGATCAGTGTCGAAAATTACTTTCATCGTCTCATTTGCCTCGTCGCCCGGCCATTGCCGGGTTGAATCGGAGTAGCCTCTACCCCAAAGGATGTTCTCACGTCATCGCGCATTATCATGAAGCGGCTTGACTATCGAGAATTTTTGACCAAACGATCAAAAATCTGGCGTCGCGATCTGGAGGGACGATCATGCGGTTCGGCTATAAGGCATCGGCGGAGCAGTTCGCGCCCAATGACCTGCTGCGCTTTGCCGTCGAGGCGGAAGATGCTGGCTTCGACTCGGTCTTCGTATCCGATCACTTCCAGCCATGGAAGCATACCGGTGGGCATGCCCCCTTCGCGCCGGGCTGGATGTCGGCCGTCTTGGCCCGGACCGAGAAGATTATCCTGGGCACTTCGGTGCTCACCCCCACTTTCCGACTCCACCCCACAGTCGTCGCCCATGCCTTCGGCACCATGGGCGCCATGTTCCCCGGCCGCGTCATCCTGGGCGTAGGCACCGGCGAGGGCCTCAATGAGGTTCCCGCCACCGGCATGGAATGGCCCGAACTGAAGGAGCGTTCGGCCCGCCTGCGCGAGGCCGTCAGGCTCATCCGTCAGCTCTGGACCGAAGACCGCGTCAGCTTCGAGGGCGAATACTACAAGACCGTCAACGCCACCATCTATGACAAGCCGGCCGAACCGGTACCGATCTACATCGCCGCGGGCGGCCCGCTCAACGCCAAATATGCCGGCCGCGCCGGCGACGGCTTCATCTGCACTTCCGGCAAGGGCGCCGATCTCTATACCAAGGAACTGCTGCCCAATGTCGAAGCCGGCCGCGCCGAAAGCCCGCTCGCGGGAAAGCCATTCGAGCGCATGATCGAGGTGAAAGTCTCCTTCGACACCGATGCCGCCCGCGCCCTTGAAGACACGCGTAATTGGGCCGCTCTCTCGCTCTCAGCCGAGGAGAAGCATTCGGTCAAGGACCCTGAGGAGATGGAGCGCCTCGCCGACGCCCTGCCCATCGAGCGCGTGGCCAAGCGATGGATCGTCTCTTCCGACCCCGATGAGCACGTCGCGGCCATCAAGACCTATATCGACTACGGCTTCGATCACCTGGTCTTCCACGCGCCCGGCACCGACCAGAGCCGGTTCCTCGGGCTTTACGCCAGGGAAATCCTGCCGCGATTGAGGACGCTGGTGGGATGACACCGCGTCTCTCCGTCTGGGGCATTCCCGGCATTCCGGAAATCACCGCCGG
>CBFGPB010000234.1:0-4609 GCA_965650545.1 uncultured Devosia sp.
CGGGCGGTCCAGCGGGTCAGCGATTCCGCGATCCGCTCGGCATTGTCATAGCCGGGCACCTTTCGCTGCAGCGCGAGCACGGCGTACATCCAGGCCGGATTGAGGTCCGAAACCTGCCAGCCCAGCCATTGCAGGGTCACGGCGCGGGTCTGGACCTGGTCCGAAAGCAGCACCCCCTTGCCATGGCGTTCGGCGAGATAGACCAGGATGGCATTGCTCTCCCACATGGAAAAATCGTCGTCGATCAGCACCGGTACCTGTCCATTGGGATTGAGCGCCAAAAATTCGGGCACTTTGGGATCGCGGATCGGCAGGCCCCAATCCTCGCGCTCATAGCCGATGCCCAGTTCGTCCAGCGCCCAGAGCACCTTGCGAACATTGATCGAGGTCACCCGTCCCAGAACACGCATCATGCCATTCACCTCCTGTTAACCCAGCCCGGCAGTTCTTGCCCAAAATCGCAAGCTGCAACAGCTGGTTAATACATTGTTTACCATCCGCTAGGTAATTTTTGCCCATCGGTCCTGGGGGCACCATCGACCGCGTTGAATCGAACCAGTGTGGCGGCGTGGAAAGTCTAACCAACCTTATCAACCGGATCGGCCTGCCGCGCATAGCCGCCATGGTCATCGTCGCGGCGTTGATGCTCGGCTTTTTCGCCTTCCTGATCATGCGATCGCAGACGCCGAACATGGCGCCGCTCTATTCCGGCCTCAGCCTCGAAGACTCCTCGGCCATCGTCAGCGAGCTGCAAACCCTCAACATTCCCTATGAATTGCGGGGCGAGGGCGACACGATCCTGATCCCGCGCGACCAGATCACCACCGTGCGCATGAGCCTTGCCGGCGACGGCCTGCCGACCCGCGGTCAGGTCGGCTACGAGATCTTCGACCAGCAGTCGACGCTGGGCGCCACCAGCTTCGTCCAGAACATCAACAATGTCCGCGCCCTCGAAGGCGAGCTGGCCCGCACCATCGGTTCGCTGACCCGAATCACGGCCGCCCGCGTCCACCTCGTCCTGCCCGAGCGGGAACTCTTCCGCCGCGAGCGCAAGGATCCCTCCGCCTCCATCGTGCTGACCACGCGCGGGGACCTCTCGGCCGGCGAAATCCGCGCCATCCAGCATCTGGTCGCCTCGGCCATCGAAGGGCTGAGCCCCAGCCGCGTGTCCATAGTCGATGACCAGGGCAATCTCCTCGCCACGGGGACGGGCGAAGAGGTCGATGGCGTCCTGACGGGGCAGAATGACGAACGCACGCTCGGTTTCGAAAACCGCCTGCGCACCCGGGTCGAGGACATGCTGGCCAATGTGGTCGGCGCCGGCCGGGCCCGCGTCGAGGTCGCCGCCGAACTCGACTTCAACCGCTCGACCACCACCCAGGAGAGCTTCGACCCGGAAAGCCAGGTCGTCCGCTCCACCCAGACGCGCGAGAGCGAAAACCTTTCGGGCGGCAACAATGGCCAGGTGACCGTGGCCAACGAATTGCCCGGTGCCAGCCAGAACAATGGTTCGGGCGGTGTCACCGAACAGGGCACGTCCACCGAAGAGATCATCAACTACGAGATTTCCAAGACCACCCAGACGGCTGTCACCGAGGCGGGTTCGGTCAAGCGCCTGTCGGTGGCCGTGGTGGTCGACGGCACCTATGCCGACGATGGCGCGGGCAACCTGACCTATACGCCCCGCACGCCCGACGAGATCGCCCAGATCCTGACCCTGGTCCGCTCGGCGGTCGGCTATTCGGCCGAGCGCGGCGACAGCGTCGAAGTGGTCAACATGCAGTTTGCCGAGCGGCCCGAACTGGCCGCCCCCGGCACCGATGCCGCCGCCGGCCTCCTCGACTTCACCCGCGACGACCTGATGAACGGCGCCGAAATGGCGGTAACCCTGCTCATCGCCCTGGCACTGGTCTTCTTCGTCATGCGCCCGCTGCTCAAGAAGGCCCTGACCCCCGAGACGCAGCCCCTGGCCCTGCCCGTGGCCGCCGAACTGGGCCATCACGGCGTCCTTGGCGCCAACGGCCAGGTCGTCGCCGAAGAGGACCTGAGCCCCCGCGACAAGACGCCGGCCTGGGTCGCCAATGCCAAATCGATGGGGGAAACCCAGCTCCAGACTTTGAAGACGGTCGGCACGCTGGTCGAAGAAAATCCAAAGCAGGCGGCACTGATCGTGCGCGACTGGCTCGGTAACGCGGCATAGCCATGGCACTCGTTTCACAATCCAACCCCGAAGCCATCGCAGCCTCCACCCCGGCGCCCATGGGCGCACAGCTGCAGGTCGGTGGCGAACAGCGCGTGCTCAAGGGCGACGAAAAGGCCGCCGCACTGCTGCTCGCCCTTGGGCCCGACTATGGCAAGCCCATCTTCGACGAACTCGACGAACTCGAGGTCAAGCAGCTCTCCCGCGCCATGGTGCGCCTGGGGCCGATCACCCAGGAAATGCTCGATGACCTGATGATCGAATTCGTGACGACGATTTCGTCCAACGGCTCGCTCTCTGGCAATACCGACAGCACCGAACGTCTCCTCCTGAGCTTTCTGCCGCAGGACAAGGTCGACGCGATCATGGAAGAAATCCGTGGTCCGGCCGGCCGCAACATGTGGGAAAAGCTTTCCAACGTGCAGGCCGACGTGCTCGCGGCCTATCTCAAGAACGAATATCCCCAGACCATTGCCGTGGTGCTCTCCAAGATCGCCACCGAACATGCCTCCAAGGTGCTCGCCGTGCTGCCCGAGGAACTGGCCATGGACGTGGTGCAGCGCATGCTGGGTCTCGACCCGGTGCAGAAGGAAATCCTCGAAAAGATCGAGATGACGCTGCGCACCGAATTCATGTCGACGCTCAACCACACCAAGCGCCGCGACAGCCACGAGCAGATGGCCGAAATCTTCAATGCTTTCGACCGCCAGACCGAGGCGCGCTTCATCACCAATCTCGAAGAGATGAACCGCGACGATGCCGAGCGCATCAAGCAGCTCATGTTCACCTTCGAGGATCTGGCCAAGCTCGACATGTCGGCCATCCAGACCCTGCTGTCCAAGCTCGACAAGCGCGACCTGGCCCTGGCACTCAAGGGCGCCAACGACCAGGTCAAGGAAAGCTTCTTCAAGAACATGTCGAGCCGCGCTGCCAAGCTCCTGCAGGACGACATGGCCGGCATGGGTCCGGTGCGTCTCAAGGACGTGGACGAGGCCCAGACCCGCATGGTCGCCACCGCCAAGGACCTGGCCGCCAAGGGTGACATCATCATCCTCAAGACCAAGTCCGACGACCAGATGATTGCGTGATCCCATGGCCAGCCCCGCACGCTTCACTTTCGACCTGGACCTCGAACCCCGCGCCTCCCGCCGGCCTGCGGCCCCGCCCGTGCCCACCATTCCCGAGGATGTGGTGGCCCAGCTGATCGCCAATGCGCGCGAGGAAGCCTATGCCGAAGGCCTGCGCGCCGGCGAACAGAACGCCACCTCCATGGCGGCCCAGACCATCGCCGCCGCCGCGGGCAGCATTGCCACCCAATCGGCCAAGATGGCCGCGGCGCTGGACGAAGCCCGCGCCGAGCATCATCAGGAGGCGGTGGAGCTGGCGCTCAGTGTCGGCCGCAAGCTGGCGTTGCATCTGGTGGCCCGCTTCCCGCTGGGCGAACTCGAAGCCCTGGTGGCCGAGTGCCTGCCCAGCCTTTCCGGCGTGCCGCATCTGGTGATCCGCTGCCATCCGGACCTCGCCGACGCCATCCGTGATACGGCGACTGCCCAGATGCACCATGCCGGCTTTGCCGGGCGTCTCGTGGTCATGGGCGATCCCGAAATCCGCCTCGGCGACGGCCGGCTCGAATGGGTCGACGGCGGGCTCGTGCGCGATATCGCCGAGACCTCCCGCCAGATCGACCGCCAGATTGCGACCTACCTCGCCTCCCGCAAGGGTGGGCAGCACAAGGAGAACGGTTCATGACCGATCCCGATGACGACATCACCGCATCCGAAGGCTTCAGCCTCGATGAAATGGACGCGCCCGAGAGGGACGGACGTGGACAGGGCTATGTCGAACGCACTGCCGCCGACCTCGAAGCCGTATTCGACGTCCCCGTCCGCGTTTCCGTGGTTCTGGGCCGCACCAAGATGCCGGTGTCGAACCTCCTGAAGCTCGACACCGGCACCGTCATCGAACTGGACCGGCAGGTCGGCGAGGCGGTGGAAATCTTCATCAACGAACGCCTCGTCGCCCGCGGGGAAATCGTGCTGGTCGAGGATCGGCTCGGCGTCACCATGACCGAAATCATCAAGCCGCAGTAAGGGGAGACGATCATGCGCCTGCTCATCATCGGGGCCCTTGAAGGCCAGCTCTCCACCGCAACCAAGATGGCCATGGATGGCGGCGCCAAAGTCGCCCATGCCCCCTCCATCGAAATCGCCCTCGCCTCGCTGCGCGCCGGCAAGGGCGCCGACCTGCTGCTGGTCGACGTGATGATGGACATTGCCGGGCTGATCGCCGGGCTTGAGGCCGAGCGTATCGCCATTCCGGTCGTCGCCTGCGGGGTCGAGACCAATGCAGCCGCTGCCGTCAACGCCATCCGCGCCGGCGCCAAGGAATATATCCCCCTGCCCCCCGATG
>CBFGPB010000235.1:0-4545 GCA_965650545.1 uncultured Devosia sp.
GGCTTGTCCTCGCCCGTGGCCAGCAGCGCATTGATGACGTCGTCGGCATCGGCGGGCTTGGAAAGATAGTCCATCGCCCCCAGCTTCACCGCCGTCACCGCCGTGGCGATATTGCCATAGCCGGTCAGCACGATGGCGCGCGCATCGGGTCGCTTCTGGTGCAGGGCCGAGACAACGTCTAGGCCATTGCCGTCTTCGAGCCGCAGATCGACCACGGCATAGGCCGGCGGGCGTTCGCTGACCGCGGCCAGCCCGGCCGAGACGGTTCCGGCAATCCGCACTTCAAAACCCCGCCGCGCCATGGCGCGTTCGAGGCGGCTCAGGAAGGCTGCGTCGTCATCGACAAGCAAGAGGCTCGGATCGGCAGCCAGAAGGTCTTCAATCGTGTCCATGGCCTTTCCAATATTCCTTTGCTTGCACTACGTCAAAACCCACGCATCCGATCACGCCAGGGCGCTGCGCGGCCAGACGATCCGCACCCGTGCATGCCCGTTGGGCTCGGCATTGTCGAAGGTCAGCCGCGCGCCGGTGCGTTCCAGCAGCGTCTTGGCGATGAAAATACCCAGGCCCAGCCCACCGGGTTGATGCGCATCGCTCCCCGCCGGATCGCGGGGCCGGCTGGTGAGATAGGGCTCACCGAGCCGGGCGATAAGCTCAGGCGCAAAACCCTTGCCATCATCGACGATGGCGACGCTGATCGTGTGCTGATCCCAGCCGCTTTCGATGCGCACCGTCTGCGTGGCGAAATCGGTGGCATTCTCGATGAGATTGCCCAGGCCATAGAGCAGGCCCACGCTGCGCGGAAAGACCGGTGGCGGGCCGACCGTGTCGGCAGCATCGAAGAGGATGACCTTGCCCCGCCCTTCATGCGGCCGGGCTACCTCGTCCAAGATATCGGTCAGCGGCGCTTCGGCAAACAGCTCCGCCGGTTCGCTGCCCAGGTTGCGGAGCTTGGCCAGGATCGCCCGGCAGCGCGCCGCCTGGGCGATGATCAGTTCGACATCGTCAGCCAGTTGGCTCTCTTTCTCCACCTCGTCGCGCATTTCCTTGGCGGCCAGGGCAATGGTGGAAAGCGGCGTGCCCAGTTCATGCGCGGCGGCGGCGGCCAGGCCGTCGAGCGCCGAGAGCTGCTCGCGCCGTGACAGCGCCAGTTCGGTGGCTGCCAAGGCATCGGCAATCTGCCGGGCGTCATGCGCCACCCGGTTCGTATAGGCCGAAATGAAGACCACGCCGCAGATGATCGACACCCAGATGCCGATCACATAGATGCGGTTGAAGACGATTTGCTGGTCCGGTTCCCAGGGCAAGGGCAGGTGCATGACCGCCAGCACCGAGGCAATGGCCGCTGCGAGCGTCGCGACGAGAAACGACTCCCGCTTGGGCAGGGAGGTGGCCGAAACCGAGACCGGTGCCAGAAGCAGCAGCGCGAAGGGGTTTTCCAGCCCGCCTGTCAGCGCCAGCAGCCCCCCGAGCTGGCACAGGTCGAAGGCCAGTTGCAGTGCAGCGATGCGCGCCGAAAGACGGAAATGCGGGCCCATCCTCAGCGTCAGGCCAATATTGAGCGCCGCCGACAGCCCGATCAGCAACAGGCATTCGACCAGCGGCAAAGGGAAGCCAAGGCCCCAGTTGACGAAGAGCACGCCGATGGTCTGGCCGATCACGGCGAGCCAGCGCAGCAGGACCAGGGTTTGCAGGCGCAGCGGCCGCCAGCTCGATGGCAGAGGCAGGCCTTGCGGGTTGGGGTCGCTCATGCCGGTCTCCAGGACGTGTTCGGGCAGGGACAATTGTGGCGCATAGGTAGGCTTTGCCGCCATTTCAAGCGCAAAAAATCGACGGGCACACGCTTGATCCTACCTCGGAGCGGGCCATTTGAGTCTCATCGTGACTGGGAGACGAAATCACTATGACCACTGCAATCATCAAACCTCAATGGTCGCCTCTGACCATCGCCCTCATGGTTCTGGGCTTCATCATCTTCTGGCCGCTGGGCCTTGCCATGCTCGCCTACATCATCTGGGGCGAGAAATTCGGCGGCTCGGCTGAAAAGGCACAGCACTACTGGAACAAGGGATGCGGCTACATGCGCAACAATACCAAGCACCATGGCTTCGGCCGCACTGACTTCACCTCGTCCGGCAATGCCGCGTTCGACGAATACCGCGCCGAACAATTGAAGCGCCTCGAGGAAGAACGCGCCCGGCTCGATGCCGAAATCGACGCCTTCCACGAATATATGGCCAACCTCCGGAAGGCCAAGGATCGCGAAGAGTTCGACCGCTTCATGGGTGAGCATCGCGGTTCCCGCCAGGGTTTTGGCGACAACAACCAGAGCAACCAGAACAACTGGGGCAACAATAACGGCCAGTAATGGCTCTGCCCCTCCACCTTCCCTGCCTCCAACGGCAAACTGGCGTCCCGCAAGGGGCGCCTTTTTCGTTGATTGATGCACTTGGCCGGGTCGCGACATTGCCCCCACGCACAGTGCCGCCCTCGGACCTGATCCGAGGGCCATTACCCACCTGCGCAATCGCCGCGGTAGGTCTTCGGGTCGAGCCCGAGGACGGAACATCGGGCGTTCTCGTTTCGCAGTCTGGTACGGCAGGTTTCGCGCCATGAACAGTCTTCGGCGAACCCGCGAATCTCCTATAGTGAGCCCATGTTCTCCTTCCTGCGCCAGCGCCCGACACCCCCGAAGACGACCGAAATCGTCCTGGACGGCCAGGCCGTCAGCATTGCCGTCAAGGTCAGTGCCCGCGCCCGCGCGTTCCGGTTATCGCTGCCCGCTGCCGGTCCCCTGCTGACGTTGCCGGAAGGCGCGCGCTGGGCGGACGCGGAATCCTTCCTGCATCGCCACCGCCATTGGCTGGCGGCTCGTCTGCCGCGCACCACCCTGGCGCAGCGTCTTGAGGCCGGTTCCATGGTTCCCCTGCGCGGCGTACCGCACCTGGTGGTCGGTACCGGGACGCTGCGGGGTCGCGTCGAGGCGGCCCACACGGCCGACGGCCCTGCGCTGCACGTGCCGGGCGAGCGGGCCCATCAGCCACGCCGGCTTTATGACTGGCTCAAGTCAGAGGCCCTCGCCGATCTCAATCGGCAGAGCATCTTCCATGCGGAGCGGCTGGGTGTGACTGTCAAGCAGGTGCGGCTGAGAAGTCAGTCGAGCCGCTGGGGCTCCTGCTCGTCCACCGGCAATATCAACTACAATTGGCGCCTGATCCTGGCGCCGCCCCACGTGCTCGACTATGTCGCCGCGCACGAGGTCGCCCATCTGGTCGAGATGAACCATTCCGATGCCTTCTGGGCCACTGTCACCCGCACACTGCCCGACATGCAGCGCGGCAAAGCGTGGCTAAAAGCACACGGTCGGGAATTGATGGCCTGGCAGGCTCCTGGGACGGACGCCTAGCGCCACCCGCGCCCCGATCCTGCCGCATTCGGCATCCTATCAGGGTCGCATGCGCCGCTTCGCGACTCTCATCGCCATGCTCTTCACCTTCGCCGCCGTCATGGGCGCGACGGTTGCGCATGCCCATCGCTATGTGGCGACGCCCATCGTGGTGCTGAACATGGTCGACGCGCAGAACCAGTCGATCCCGATCGTGGTCGAGATCCAGCGCGGCCAGATCGACCTGGGCGCCGGCATCGTGATGCCCTGCGGTCCGCATCATGCCATCGGCATTGTCGTGCCGGCTCTCCCGACGGCACCCGCCTGCGCGACGCCCGAGGGGCATGTTCCGACCATGGGCCCCGCCTGGTCCCCCAACCAGCTGCTCCGCCCACCCATCTTCGCCTGAGCTGATTTCCTCACCTGCAGATTCATTGCTCAGCGCCCTTTACGGGCCAAGGATAGATTCATGACTACTCATCCCGACGCGACCCTGTCGCGCCGTACCGTGCTGGCTGGCCTTGCCGGCCTTGGCGCCCTCACCCTCGCCGGTTGTACCACCAGCGGCACGGCCCGGATGGCCACCGCCGTCGCCACGCCTGTCCGCGCCGCCATCCCCGCCGAGGTGCTGGCCCTCTATGCCGCCCGCCCCGAGGAGGAATTCCCGGTGCCGGCAGCGGACATTTCCATGCTGGACCCGGCCTATTGGCGCCAGGAAGTGGACAATGTCACCGGCGAGCCCGAGGGGCGCGTGGTGGTCGATACGGCCAATTATGTCCTCTACTTCACCATGCCCAATGGCAGGGCCATGCGCTATGGCGTGGGCTTGGGCCGGGCCGGCTTCGAATGGAGCGGCGAGGGCCATATTGCCTATAAGCGCAAATGGCCGGTCTGGACGCCGCCGGCGGAGATGATCGCGCGCCAGCCGGAGCTCGAAATCTATCGCCGCGGCCAGCCGCCGGGCCTGCTCAACGCGCTGGGGGCCCGCGCGCTCTACATCCACCAGGGCAATCGTGACACGCTCTACCGTATCCATGGCACCATGGATGTCGCGACCATTGGCAAGGCGGTGTCGTCGGGCTGCGTGCGCCTCCTCTTCCACGACGTCATCGATCTCTATGACCGCGTGCCCAACGGCGCGCCGATCGTGGTGCTCTAGC
>CBFGPB010000236.1:0-4544 GCA_965650545.1 uncultured Devosia sp.
TGGTCGCGGAAAACCGTCAGGCCTTCCTTGAGGCAGAGCTGGAACCAGTCGCGGCAGGTGATGCGGTTACCGGTCCAGTTGTGGAAATATTCGTGGGCGATGACGCGCTCGATGCCGTGATAATTGGCGTCGGTCGCGGTCTCGGGCTTGGCGAAGACCAGCCGGTCATTGAAGATGTTGAGGCCCTTGTTCTCCATGGCGCCGAAATTGAAGTCGGAAACGGCGACGATGTTGAACACGTCGAGATCGTATTCCCGCCCGAAGCGCCGCTCGTCCCAGGCCATGGAACGCTTGAGGCTGTCCATGGCATAGAGGCATTCGCTCTCCTTGCCATGGGTGCAATAGATGCCGAGGTCCACCTTGCGGCCGCTCATGGTGGTGAAGCTGTCCTTGATCGAGCCCAGGTCGCCTGCCACGAGGGCAAAGAGGTAGGCGGGCTTGAGGAACGGATCCTCCCAGACGGCATAGTGCAGGCCGTCGCCCATCTCGCCCTTGTCGATCAGGTTACCATTGGCGAGCAGCACTGGGGCCAGGGCTTTGGGGGCGCTCATGCGCACCTTGAACGGGGCCAGCACGTCCGGCCTGTCGAGATAATAGGTGATGCGGCGGAAGCCTTCCGGCTCGCATTGGGTGCACCAGGTGCCGCTGGAGCGATAGAGCCCCATCAGCTTGGTGTTCGAGGCCGGGTTGAGCATGACCTCGGTTTCGAGCACGAAGCGGCGATAGGGTGGCTCCACCAGCGTCAGCGCATTGGCATCGCTGGCATAGGCCGACAGCATCAGGGGCGCGCCGTCCACGGCGATGGATTCGAGCTTGAGCTCGTCGCCGTCCAGAACCAGCGGCGTGCCGGGCGCCGTGCCCTCACGCGGCTCGATGGTCAATTGCGCCCGAACGCGGGTGCTCTCCTCAAGAATCTTGAAATCAAGCTCTACTGACACGATCCGGTACGGGGTCGGGGCATAGTCCTTGAGGTAGACGGTCTGTTCGCTCTCGGTGCGCATGAAGCGGTCCAGTTGTAACGTTGTTATCACTATTGGGTGTGGCCGTCCGGTGACAGCCGACTCTGCATTCTCGTGTATCCTATGCGGCTCTCGGCTGCATAGCATGTCTCTTGTGGCGTCAATTGGGACGGCACAGGGAGGAGACGCTAGGCTGTCGCCTGCACGTCGCTCCTCTGCGCCTGTCCGGCGGTAAGAGCGATGGTTCCATGATTTCCGTACGGGTCCAAGCCGTCGGCCAGTCCTGCCCGGACCTCAAGCGCACTTGAGGTCACGTAGTTCTGGGCCATTGCATTGAAGCCGTGCCAGTAACGAATGGTCGTGAACAATGTTGCACTGGTTTGAAAAGCGGGTTGATCCCTATCCCCAGACCGAGCCGGTCGAGCCGCCCAAGGGGCTCCTGGCCTTCTGCCTGCACTATAGCGACGGCGCAAAGCGCTGGCTGGCCGCCATGACCATCCTGGGCGCGGCCATTGCCGCGCTCGAGATCATGCTTTTCGGCTTCATGGGTTCCATCGTCGACTGGCTGGGCACAGCCAATCGCGAGACTTTCCTTGCCGATGAAGGCTGGAAACTCGCCGGCATGGGCGTGCTGCTGCTGGTGGTCATCCCGCTGCTGCAGGTCACCGATTCCATGATCATCCATCAGTCGCTGCTGGGCAATTTCCCCCAGCGCATTCGCTGGATGGCGCATCGCTATCTGATCCGCCAGTCCATGAGCTACTTCCAGGACGAGTTTGCGGGCCGCATCGGCGCCAAGCTGATGCAGACCGCGCTGGCCGTGCGCGAAGTGGTGATGAAGGTGCTCGACGTCACAGTATACGTGATCGTCTATTTCACCGGCGCCGTCGTCCTCGCCTTCATGAGCGATCCGTGGCTGGCCGTGCCCTTCGTCATCTGGCTCGGCTGCTACCTGGCACTGCTGCGCTATTTCATCCCGCGCCTGGGCAAGATTTCCGAGGCCCAGGCCGATGCCCGCTCGCTGATGACCGGCCGGATCGTCGACAGCTACACCAATATCGCCACGGTGAAGCTCTTCAGCCATTCGAGGCGCGAGGAAGGCTATGCCCGCGAGGCAATGGATGGCTTCCTGGGCACGGTTTACAAGCAGATGCGCATGGTGACGCTCCTGCAGAGCTCCATCACGGTGATGAACTGCACGCTGCTTTTTGCCGTCTTCGCGGTGGGCATCTGGCAATGGCTGGGCGGCAACATGACGCCTGGCGCCATTGCCGTGGCCGCGGCGCTGGTGCTGCGCTTCCAGGGCATGAGCCAGTGGGTCATGTGGGAAATGTCGGCCCTGTTCGAGAATATCGGCGTCGTGCGCGACGGTATTTCCTCGATCTCGCTGCCGCGGGTGGTCGCGGACAAGCCGACGGCCAAGCCGATCGGGACGGTCAAGGGCGACATCCGCTTCGAGAACATCTCGTTCCACTACGGCAAGTCCAAGGGCGTGATCGAGGGGCTCAACCTTCATATCCAGCCGGGCGAGAAGATTGGCCTCGTGGGTCGGTCCGGCGCGGGCAAGTCGACCATCGTCAACCTGCTTCTGCGCTTCTATGACCGCCAGGAGGGCCGCATCCTGATCGATGGGCAGGACATTGCCGAGGTGACGCAGGACAGCCTGCGCGCCAATATCGGCGTGGTCACCCAGGACACCTCGCTGCTGCATCGCTCGGTGCGCGAGAACATTCTCTATGGCCGCCCCGACGCGACCGAGGAGATGATGATCGCCGCCGCCGAACAGGCCGAGGCCGCCGACTTCATCCCGGGGCTCACCGATCCGAAGGGCCGCAAGGGCTACGACGCCCATGTGGGCGAGCGCGGCGTGAAGCTGTCCGGCGGGCAGCGCCAGCGCATCGCCATTGCCCGGGTGCTGCTCAAGAACGCGCCGATCCTGGTGCTGGACGAGGCGACCTCGGCACTCGACTCCGAGGTGGAGGCCGCGATCCAGAGCCAGTTGCAGCGCCTGATGCAGGGCAAGACGGTGATCGCCATCGCCCATCGCCTGTCCACCATTGCCATGATGGACCGGCTGGTGGTGCTCGACAGGGGCAGGATCGTGGAGCAGGGGACCCATGCAGAGCTGGTCGGCTCTGGCGGCATCTACAGCCAGCTGTGGGCCCGCCAGTCGGGCGGCTTCATCGACGTCGACGAGGCGGAGGAAGCAGCGCAGTAATTGTCTTCGTCGTCCCCTCTCCCCTTGAGGGAGAGGGATAGCAATTCTGCGTTCAGCAGAATTGCAGGGTGAGGGGTTCTCTCCACGCACTCAGTGCGGCGGTGAGTTCGCTACCCCTCATCCGCCCTTCGGGCACCTTCTCCCTCAAGGGGAGAAGGGGATCCGGTGAGTTCAACGCGACGTGCCTATCAAACCTACAACCAGAAGGAGAACCCAGATGGGTGACATCATCACGATCCGACGCGAACGCAATCTCAATCCAGATGCGATCCAAGCCTGCAAACCCAAGAAATCGGACCGATACCGAACCTGACCGCAGCAAGGCTTCCTGCGTCAGGCGCGGCTCACTCAAAGAGCAGAACAAATGTTCAACCGCGTCGTCACTTACTTCGACAACCTCTATTCGCCCGTGGCCCTGGCCGAGAACCGCCAGCCGCCCATGGGTCTCAAGGCCTTTGTAGGCTATTTCGTCGGCCAGTTCCGGGCCGCCTTCGCCCTCCGCATCATTCTCGTCGCCATCGGCTCGGTTGCCGACGCGCTGATGCCGGTCTTTGTCGGCCTTGTCGTCGGCATGCTGGCCACTACCAATCCGGGCGAGATCTTCGACCAGCACAGCCAGACCCTGCTCTGGATGGTTTTCGTCGTCGTCCTCGTGCGGCCGCTGACCTTCCTCATG
This sequence comes from uncultured Devosia sp., assembly GCA_965650545.1. Classification (GTDB taxonomy): domain Bacteria; phylum Pseudomonadota; class Alphaproteobacteria; order Rhizobiales; family Devosiaceae; genus Devosia. The sequence goes on from CBFGPB010000236.1 coordinate 3,854, forward strand.
GATACGCTGATCCGCAACCACGGCATCGTTCCAAACCTGGTCGACCTCATCCGCTGGCAGAGCCATTGGCATGTCATCCGGCAGAGCTGGACCTTCTTTCAGAACGACTTTGCCGGGCGCATCGCCAACAAGATCATCCAGGCCGGCGAGGCCATCGAGATCGGGGTGAACCTGACCATCGACGCCGCATGGTATGCGCTCGTCTTCGTGGTGGTGGCGGTCGTGGTGCTGGCCCAGCTCGATCCGGTGCTGCTGGTGCCGATCGGCGTGTGGCTCCTGCTCTACGCCGTGCTCTTCACCATCACCATGCCGCTCATCGCGCGCTATTCCGAGACGCTCTCGGAGGCCAAGTCGGTGATGACGGGCCGGATTGTCGACAGCTACACCAATATCCACACGCTCAAGACCTTTGCTACCGGCGGCCACGAAGACCGCTATGTGGCCGACAGCGTGATCGAGCATGCCGTGGAGTTCCGCAAGCTCATGCGGGTCTTCACATACATGTGGTCGTTCCTGTTCCTGCTCAATGCAGGTCTCGTCGTGTCTGTCACCTGGCTGGCCCTTACGGGCTGGAACAATGGTGACCTGACGGCGGCGGCGGTGGCCACGGCCATCCCCTTTGCCCTGCAGATCATGAACATGAGCGGCTGGATCCTCGAAATCGGCTCCAACATCTTCCGCCAGGTCGGCA
>CBFGPB010000237.1:0-4507 GCA_965650545.1 uncultured Devosia sp.
CCAGTGTGCTCGAACAGGTGGAACTGGTTGCGGTCGTCCAGGCTGGCAAGCTGACCGCCTTCGGACCCAAGGCGCAGGTGCTCGGACTGCAAGCGGCCCCCGAGCGGAGCAAGCCGGGACTGCAGCCGGTTCGCGCAGCGGAGTGACAGGCCATGTTGATCGAAGTCAAAACCACGCAGCAACAGGATGCTGAACCCAAGGGGGCCAAGCGCTTCGAGTTCAGCATAGCCGAACGCCTCACCCGCCTGCCGGCCTACTTCGCACTGCTGATCGTCGGCATCGCGGCCTATATCCGGTCGATAGCAGCCGTGCAGGCCAGCACCCCGGATGTGACCGGTCGGGGCGGGGACAAGGACGGCAGTGCCGGCGAGCCCCGTGACGGCCAGGTGGCCCAGATCGACGATCTGGTCGCCTCGGGAGTCGATGAAACCGAGACAGGCAGCATCGATGATGCCGGTGGCCGGCGGGGTCTCGGTATTGAGCCGGGCAATTCCTGGCCGGCATCCTTCGTGGTCCCGGATTTCCCGCAATTCCATTTTGTCGAGCCCAGCTTCCAGGCCTCGGACCCAAGATCCTTTTCTCCCGCAGCAATGATGGGGTCTCCGGTCAACGATAATTTTGGTGGCCATTCGGGTGGCCCCAGCGGTGAAAGCTCGTTGCCGGTCGCCATTGGCGGCACTGATCCGGCCAGTTCGGACAACGACAATGCGGACGTCCCTGATGCCCCCGGCAGCGATGATGATGATGACGACAACAGCAACAATGCAGGCGCACAGGCCAACAGGGCGCCGGTCGTCATGGGGCCGGTGCGGCTCAACGATGTCTTTGCCGGTCAGGTCATTCTCATCGCTCTCGTTCACCTGCTGCGTGGCGCTTCCGATCCGGATGGTGATGCGCTTTCGGTCGAGGATGTCGTCATCAGTGGTGCCGAACTGGTGGCCACTGCCGAGGGCTGGCTGCTGCAGACCGAACCGGGCATGGTCGGGCCTGTCCTCATCACCTATCGGGTTACCGACGGCGAGGCCTGGGTGGGCCAGGAAGCTATCCTAGAGATCGTTCGCAAGGTCATGGCCCTCGGCGATGATGATGACCTCATCATCGGCTCCCCCTTCGATGATGACATCTTTGGCCTTGGGGGCAACGACATCATCGACGCCCTGGGCGGCAATGATCACGTGGATGGCGGGGACGGTCACGACCACATCAATGGCGGCGACGGTGATGACGTTCTGCTCGGCGGCCTTGGTGACGACGTCATTTTTGGCGGAAACGGCAATGACCTCGTCTATGGTGGCGATGGTGATGATCGTCTCTTCGGGGAAGCTGGCGACGATACCGTCTTCGGCGAGGCCGGCAACGACCATATCGAGGGCGGCGGCGGCAAGGATCACCTCGACGGCGGCGAAGGTCATGACGCGATCCATGGAGGAGACGGTATCGACCGGTTGATCGGGGCCGCCGGCAACGACCTGCTCGACGGCGGTCAGGAAGCCGACCTGCTCGAGGGCGGAGACGGCAACGACATCCTGAAGGGCGGGGAGGGTGACGATATCCTCGTCGACGGGGCAGGCGATGATACTGTTCATGGCGAAGCCGGCGACGATACGCTCGTGGCCAGCGCCGGAAACGACATCATGGACGGTGGCGATGGCCATGACACAGGCGACTTCTCGGCTGCTGAACAAGCCGTAGTCATCGATGTGATCGGCAGCACGAGCTATAGCGAAGAGCTGGGCACCGACACTATTGCAAATGTCGAGGAACTGATCGGCGGTGCCGGCGACGACATGCTTGTCGTTGGCGGCAAGGCCATGGTCCTCTCGGGTGGCAAGGGCAAGGACACATTCGTTTTCGAGGTCACCGACCTCAATCCCGGCCTTAGTGACAATGTCGTGCACAAGATCCTGGATTTCGTGGTGGGCGACCGTGTGCGGGTGAGCGACTACGACATGGACAGAGCGGCCAGGGATGCCGAACGCGACATGTTCGAGGCCGTTTACGGCGACCGCGACGACGACGCCTGGCTGCGTTCGGATGTACCGTTACAGGTCTCACATGAACTCATCGACGACGAGAACTGGACCATCATCGTGGCCGATCTCAACGGCGACAGCATTTACGACCTGGCAGTCAACATCCAAGGCGTGATGCTCACGCCGCCCGATAACCTTGCCTGATCAGTACCGAGTTAGGGAGAAGACCAATGACGGCGATCGATGCAGCTGGACTTTTCGGAGAGGCCGGAGGGCCGGCGACCAACGGCAAGGACCGCGACCCGGCGGCGTTCTCGATGCGCGGCCGCGTGATCTGGGGAACGCTGTTTGCCCTGGCCCTGGTGGGCGGCATCGGAGGCTGGGCGGTTACCGCCAAGCTCTCGGGTGCCGTGATTGGGCAGGGGACTGTGCAGATCGACGAGGATCTCAAGGTGGTCCAGCATGTCGATGGCGGTGTGGTCCGTGAGATCGCCGTTCGCGTGGGCGAGCGTGTCACGCAGGGGCAGGTGCTGTTGCGGCTCGACGCGACCCAGGCCCAGGCCGAACACGCCATTCTCAGCGGCCAGATTGTCGAGCTCGAGGCCCGGCGTTTCCGGCTTCTGGCGGAACGCGACAACCTGACGGGTCTCGATGTCCCGGCCAGCTTCCTCGCGGAGAATCCACTTGGACAGGTCGCCGTGGATGAGGAGACCCAGCTCTTCGACAGCAACCTCGCCTTCCGCACCACCCAGCTCGACCAGATGGAACTGCAACTGAGCCAGCTGGAGCAGGAAATCATCGGACTCGAAGCGCAGCAGGCGGCCAATGCCAATGAGTTCGAACTGGCCAGTGCCGAACGCGCCCGCCTCCGCGAGCTGGCGTCCGGCCAATTGGTCGAGTCGTCGCGCCTGACCGCCGCCGAGCGCGACACGGCGCGGCTCGAAGGGCAGATGGGCGAGGTGGACGCCGCCATTGCCCGAGCCCAGTCCCGCATCAGCGAACTGCAACTGCGGATCATGGGGATGGACAGCGACCGTCGCACAGTCGCGCAGCGCGAATTGCGGGCCGTCGACGCTCAATTGGCCGAATTGCGCGAGCGCCTTAATGCGGCCACGGCACGTCTGGACCGCGTCGACATCGTCGCGCCCGCTTCGGGGGTGGTCAACGAGCTCAATGTCTCGACCGTGGGCGGCGTGATTTCACCGGCCGAGCGCCTGCTGACTATCGTACCGGACGATGCCGACCTCACGATCGAGTTCCGCGTTGCCGTGACCGACATCGACCAGGTGACGGTCGGCAAAGACGCGACCCTGCGCTTCTCGGCCTTCAACCAGCGCGTCACACCGGAGGCCGATGGCGTTGTGACCAGGGTCGCGGCAGCTGCGCAGGTCGATCAGGCAACTGGCCAGAGTTACTACACCGCCGATGTCGAGGTCATGGATGGGGCCGTCGATGTAACTCAGCTGGTTCCCGGCATGCCGGTGGAAGTCTTCGTCCAAACCGAGGAACAGTCCGCCATTGCCTATTTCATGAAGCCCTTCACCGACCAGGTCTCGCGGGCCTTCAGGGAAGACTGAGACCCTATTGGGTCTGGCGCTGGTCGAGCAGGCGGATGTCGGCGTAGAGCTCGGCTGCCTTCTCGGCCTCGCCCGCTTCAATGGCGCTCGTCAGCGCGATGAACATCTTGACGCTCTGGTCGCGATAGGCCGGGCCGGGCATGGCATGGTCGCGGGTCAAGGCCAGGGCCAGGGTCAGTTCCACCACACCCAGGATTGATCGGAGCAGGGGGTCGCGCCCTGCTTCCGCGATCACCGCATGCACTTCGAGGCAGGCCAGCCCGAACTGCTCAAGACTGTCCCCCGACGTTTCCATCTGGTGACACCAGTATTTGAGGAGGCGCACATGCTCGGCCGTGCGGTGTCGGCTGGCCAGAGCGATCGCCGGCGCCTCCAGGGCGGCGCGGACGCGGAACAGGCTCTCGTAAAGCTCCCGATCGGGCGGGGCATGGAAATGCCACGCGAGCACCTGCGGGTCGAAGAAATTCCAGCGGCTCTTGGGCGAAACGCGGGTGCCGACCTTGGGCCGGGCCTCGACCAGACCCTTGGCTTCGAGCGTTTTCAGCGCCTCGCGCAACACCGTGCGCGAGACGCCGTATTGCTCCATCATGACCGCGTCACTGGCGAGGACGGAGCCGATCGGAAACTCACCGGCAACGATGGCGTTACCGATTTCATTGATGACGAAATTGTGGAAATTGCGTGCAGCGCGCCGCCCCGACAGCGAGCGGATGAGACTGCCGGTTTCGATCATGGCCGCGCATTCCCGGCGCCAACGGTGGGGTCAGGCATGACCCGCGCCGAACGCAAACCCACCATCTATGACGCTTTCTCTCCCTGTGCGGAGGCTGCGAAGATCAGCCGCTGCAGAACGATGAACAGGAACAACAGCGCGCCGATGACGATCTTGGTCCACCAGCTCGACAGGCTCCCGTCGAAGATAATGTAGGTCTGTACCAGGCCCAGTAGCATGACCCC